>NZ_JAMYOU010000029.1:0-69757 GCF_040319995.1 Mesorhizobium sp. M0815
AAGACCCAGTTCGCCGTCGTCTTCGGCGAAAGGTTCGTCAGCCAATGACGAAACCGGCCTCGCGCACAGAATTCCTGACAGTTCCGGCCACGGATATGATAATCCATCAAGAAGTGCTGCAGTGACGCCCGTCGATCCCGGGCTCCTACGCAACATCCATTTCGGGACCATCTCTCTATTATTCTGCAGGCGGACGCGTGCCGGTTCTCAAAGGACGTGTTGAGCGCGCCAATCAGACACTCCAAGATCGGCTTGTGAAGGCACTGCGCCTGCGCGTCATCAGCACGATCAAAGGAGACCAATGCTTATGCACCTGAGTTCATGGCGGACTTCAACGCTCGCTTTGGCAAGGACGATCCTGCCGGTGGCTTCGGCGAAGCGCCGGGCCGGTGATCTGAACATTCCCCTTTGCGGCGATATCTTCGGCATTCCACGAAACGAACGACGGGAGTTGGATATGAGAACGGAAATGTTGCTCGACGCAAAGGTCTCGCCAAGTCGGCCACAGGGCGAGTGTTCAGGTTCTGAGCAGCAGGCTTGAACTTCTGTACGACAACGAACTCAGCCTGATCATTCTCCCAATTGACTGCCGAAAATGACCGCCTTCTTACAACTAACCGCCAAGCCACATTTGGCACTTGCAACTCGCGCTGGGGGTGTCGACCGCTTCTCTCACGCTCCCCCCATATAGATTTCCATGATCTGCCGGTCGTCGCGCACGTCACGACGCGTCCCCTCGAAGCGCTTTTCGCCGGCCGCCAGGATGTAAAGCTTGTCCGCAATCGGCATCGCCTCGCGGATGTTCTGCTCCACCATCACAATGCCGATGCCGTGCGCGGTGAGGGTGGTAATGCGTTCGAGCGTCTCGATGACCATGGCCGGCGACAATCCGGCGGAAGGCTCGTCCAGCAGAATGAAGCGCGGTTCCGAAACCAGTGCCCGCGCCAGCGCAAGCATTGCCTGCTCGCCGCCCGAAAGCGAACCGGCCGCGGTACGCCGCCGCCGTGCCAAAGAGGGATATTGCTCGATCAGCGCCTCGATGCGCTGCTCGACTAGCCGCCGGTCCGCGATGGCGTAGCCACCCATGCGCAAATTCTCCATCACTGTCAGGCGCGGAAACACACCGCCGCCCTGCGGCATCAACACCAGCCCCTGGCGCACCACCTCATGGACGGCAAGGTTAGAGAGTGTTGATTCGCCCAGGCGCGCCGTACCGCTCCACACCGGCAGCGCGCCGACAATGGCCTTGAGCAGGGTCGACTTGCCACTGCCGTTCGGCCCGAAGATGCAGGTAATCTTGCCAGCTTCCGCGCTCAGCGAGACGCCATGGACGATCTCCTGCTTGCCGTAGCCGGTAACGATGTTGTCGGCGGTGAGCGTGGTGCTCATTGCGGCCGCCCCAGATAGGTCTGCATAACCTCCGAATTGCGAACGATGTCGTTGAAAGGCCCGGTGGCCACGACACGGCCTGCATCCATGACGATGATGCGGTCGCACACGTTCCGCACCATTTCCATGTCGTGCTCGATGACCAGGACAGTGGTGCCGCGCTCGCGCAGCCGCGCGATGGCCTCCACGATGATCTTGCGGATGTTGGGATGCACGCCCGCTGTCACCTCGTCGAGCAGAATGAGCGAGGCCTGGCGCATCACAACGCGCCCGAACTCCAGCAGTTTCTGCTGGCCGCCGGAAAGATCGGATGCGCGGTTGTCGGCGACATGCTCCAGCTTGAGCAGCGCCAGCGTATCGGCCGCCCGTTCGCGCGCGCCCTGCCAGTGGCCCTCGGCCGCAGCCGCCAGCAGGTTTTCGGTGACGCTCATATTGTCGAACATGGCCGGAATCTGGAAGGTGCGAGCAAGCCCCAGCCGCGCGATCGCGTGAGCCTTTCGGCCGCCGATTTCGTGACCGTCGAAGCGGATCTGGCCACGATCCGGCATCACCGTGCCCGATATCAGGTTGAACAGAGTCGACTTGCCAGACCCGTTAGGTCCGATCAGGCCGGCGATCTCGCGCCGACCGACGTCCAGGGAGACACCGTTGACGGCCTTGATGCCGCCGAAATGGCAGTGGAGTTCGCGCACGACGAGAATAGGCTCGCCGGTGCCAGCCGTTTTGCCCTCGGCGGCGCTCAACTGGGCCGTCCCGGGCCGCCGCCGACAAGATTGCCGACCGCCTTGTCCAGCACGGCGCCAGACTTGGCCACGCGCCTCGAAAACATGCCGGCGATGCCGTTCGGCAGGAACAGCACCACCAGCACGATGGCCGCGCCCAATATGGCGATATAGAAGGCGGTGTCACCCCAGTACATCCAGATGATGCGGTTTACGACAAAGAGCGCCACACCGCCCAATGCCGGCCCCCACAGGCTGCCCAGCCCGCCCAGCAGCACCATCACCACCATCTGATCGGTGATGTCGCCGCCGAAGACGCTTTTCGGATTGATGAACGTGACCCAGTAGGCGAAGATCGCGCCGAATACCGAGGCGGTGACGGCACTGAGCACGAAGGTCTGCAGCTTGACCAGCGAAGTATTGATACCGATAGCCTCGGCCGCCGGCTCATGATCGCGCAGTGCCTTGACCTTCAGCCCGAAACGCGAGCGCTCGAACAGCGCCCACGTAATGAGATAGGTGAGCGCAGCCGCGCCGAACATGGCGAAGTAGAAGAAGCGCTCGTCAAGAAAGGGCGGCAGCCCAATGCCGCCGATGCCGCCGGTGAAGTCCATCACCGAGGCGAACTGTATGAGCACCTCGGCGAAGGCCCAGTTGGCTATGGCGAAATAGGCGCCGCGCAGGCGCAGCGTCGGCGCGCCGATGATGATGGCAAACAGCGCCGTCACCACGATACCGGCCGGGAGGGTGGCGAAGAAGGGCCAGGCGAGCCTGTCGCCCATCAGCAGCGCCGTAACATAGGCGCCGAGCCCGAAGAAGGCCGAATGGCCGAAATTGATGTAGCCGGCATAGCCGCCGAGCATGTTCCAGGAGCAGGCCAGCCCCGCCCACATCAGCGCGCCGGTGGCAATGCGCAGCCAGTAGTTGTTGACCAGCATCGGCAGCAGCGCCAGCACAACGATTACGGCGATCAGCAGGAGGAGGACGGCCCAGCGTGGCTTCATGTCCCGCCTCACAAGCCGTGCCGCAGGATCCCGCGCGGAGACACGAGAAGGACGAGGAATAGGGTGCCGAAGATCGCCAGCAGCGAATAGCTCGACCCGACATAGGTCGCGACGAAGGCTTCGATGACGCCGAGCAGCAGCGCGGCGACGAGGGCACCGCCGACGGAGCCCAAGCCGGCAAGCACAGCCACGAAAAATGCGAACAGAGTATAGCGCAGGCCGACTTCCGGGTTCACTGAAAAGATTGCACCCATTAGTACGCCGGCCATGGCAGTGATGCCTGCGTAGAGCCCGTAAACAGTGGCGCTGAGGCGGCGGATGTTGACGCCCATCAGTGCGGCGTTCTGCCGGTTTTCAGCCGTCGCTCTGATCGCCAACCCATAGCGGGTGCGGTAGAGGAACAGGAACAGTCCGCCGGCGATGGCGATCGCGAAGACCGCCGCGGCCACGCGGATCAGTGGCACCGTCACGGGCCCGACGGCGAGGCTCTCGCCGCTCAACACGGTCGGCACGCTGTGGGTATTGAAGCCCCACGCGGTCAGCATGCCGCCGCGCAGCAGTGTGAACAGGCCGAAGGTCAACGCCAGCGCCATCAATTCCGGCCGCGCCGTGCGGCTGTTGCGGACATTGTAGAGGATCGGCCCAATCAGATAGCCGATGGCGCCGAACAGCATGAAGGCCACGGGGATCGCCAGGAATCCGTCGACACCAAGTCCGGCACCCATATAGTAGCCGAGATAGCCGCCCAGCACGACCCAGCCGCCCACCGCGAAATCGATGACATGCAGCACGCCGAAAGCGAGTTGGAAACCGATCGTAAAAGTGGCGATGACGCCGCCGATCAGAAGGCCGTTCAGCAAGGTCTGTAGGAATAGATCCAACGCGGGAACCGTCCGTCAGCCAACGAAAGAGCGGAGTGCCGCGGCAAAGCGGCCGTACACACGATAGCATGGTCCGTCATTTTCCGAGCACGCGCAACCACCGTCATTGCGCCGGGCAAGGGTGATGGCGACGAGGCCGCCCCCACCCTGTCCAGAACCGGCTATTTCCAAGCTGGCAGCGGGTAGGTGAGGTCCGCTGCCGCGGCCTCTTTCGGCCCCACCGCTACGGTCTTGCCACCCTGAATCTGGATCAGCACCGGCACGGGCTGGACGTTGTCGTGGTAGTGGTTGCCTTCCTTCTCGAACTTGATCGGTCCGTAGAAGGTCTGGATGTCGGTCGCGGCTATCGCGTCCTTAAGAGCCACCCTGTCTTCAGGCGTGAGCCCCGGCTTCTTGCCAAGCCGCTTGACGGCATCGCCGAAAACGAGACCGCTGGCCGCGCAGGCCGCTTCGGTATAGTCGGGCTCGTGCCCGGACTTCTTTTGCGCCATCTCGGCAAACTCCTTTGCGGTGCCGAAGAGGTCGTCCTTATATGGAACTGACGGCAGCCACACGGAGACGCCGCAGGTGCCGTCGGCGTCCGCGGCGAGCGCCTGGGCGAAGGCCGGGTCGGTGACGCCATAGTGCATTATCAGCGCCTTGGGCCGGAAGTTCAGCGACTTGGAGGTCTTGACGACATTGATCAGCGGCTCCTCATGGCCGCCGACGGCGAGGATATCGGGATTGAGCGCTGCGATCTTAGAGATGACGGGGGTAAGGTCGCCAGAGGCCGGCACCAATTCGTAGGCGACGACTTCCAATCCGGCCTCCTTGGCCCCGTCGCGAAAACCTTCGCCGGTTTCCTTCGAGAAGGGTTCGTTGACGCCGATCACAGCAATCGTCTTGGCCATGGGATTAGACAGTTTCGCCAGCACGGCCAGCGATTTACCCGCAGTGGTGTCCACAGCCGGGATGATGCCGAAGTTGAATTCCGGCTTGGCCTTCCAGACGTTTGGGGATTCAGCGGAGCCGGAAATCATCGGCACCTGGTACTTCTGGCAGATCGGCTGCACGGCGATAGTCGAACCGCTGGTGTAAGGGCCGAATAGCACGTCGACCTCATTCTGGACGATCAGGCGCTCGGCGGCATCGGCGCCGGTCGCGGGGTTGCTTTGGTCGTCACCGTAGAACATGTCGACCTTGAAGCGCTCGCCGGCGACTTCAACCCCGCCCTTGGCGTTGATGGCCTCCGCCCATAGGTCGTAACCGCGTTTGGTCAGGTTGCCGCCGAGGATGTTCTCGCCGGACAGCGAGGTGATAACGCCGGCCTTGAATGTCGTCACCTGCGCGCGTGCCGCTCGCACAAACGGGCCCAACGGGCCGGCTGCGAAGGCGCCGGCGCTGACGCCGAGGAACCGACGGCGCGAAAAACGTTTGCTGTTCGTGAACATCACTCAACTCCCTTCATCCGGTTGTCAGATTGGAGACCGACGATATCTCTTGTTTATACCACTGTATGCCTTTTGTGCGGACAGAGAAGATATGCCTGAGTCAACAGGCAATGCGTAAGGCGGCTTCGGGTCATCAACGCGTAGAGGCACCGCAGGCTGTGGATGCTCAATGCCTCGCCGTGCACCAGCTTCGTCGACGAATGCCTTTTGGGCGCCATTGGCGCCGCGAGCAGTTGCAGACGCGGCTCCTATTCTGCACCTAGACAAGTTTGCGAGGCATCAAGGAACGAAGGTCTAGTCATTAAGGCATTTATTTTTCTATTGATTTCTGTGTCTCGCGACGCTCCGTCGCATGGTAGACAAACCACTTTTTGAGAGGCACCAGGCGCGAGATAGCCCTTCGGGTCATGGCCGCGAAGGGGTGGGATTCGCCGATCATGGCCTCGTCGCCAAGATGATACCTTCGGCAGCCTTTTGATTTCTTTAAAACGGTCGCCGCAGTTTCGAGAATGGAGCCCCACGGAACCAAATCTGTCCACTCGCGTCCGGGTTGGCTGGGGAAAGCCGGCCCGGCGCCCGAAGGGGCAGGCCGAAGCGGACAAGCGTGGCAACAATGCTTTCATTCCAAATTGGGTTACTCGGGCCGTTCTGCGACAAAGAGAGTATCGGAGAGAAGCCCAAGCCGTTCGCGATCCGCGGCGGGTATACGATCTGAATTTATTCGGGTGACCGTAAAGCCAGCGTCCTCGATACGCTCCTTGATATCCGGTCCGTAGGCTCGCACGTGATCCGATCCACCAAAGCGCTCGTCCCGCTCGCTCAGTGACATAGATGGCGTCGCTTCGATCGTTTGGCGATAAATAAGCGGCACCTGGATCCAGACCTGCCCTCGGGGCTTAAGAGATGACCAAAGTTGCCGAAACACATGCCGATCGTCAGGTACATGTTCCATGACATGACTTAAGACGACGATATCGAGATCGCCGGTGCGACGCATGTTCATCAGGTCAATTTTCACGGTATCCGGCCCGTACCGTCCCGGCTCGAAATCGGCTTTGATTAGGTTGCCCGCTTGAGAGAGTCTCTTTGAAAGACCCTTCTCGCTTGGCGCAATCTGGAGAATTTCAAGCTGCCCCGCCGGCAACTTGATAAGCCTATGGTCTAGAGCACAAATCAAAAACCGCTCACGATCCACGGCATGACAAAGCGGGCAGATAAGAGTGTACGCTCCGAAACGGTAAAAAGCCGCTACATCGCGATCGCAGGCGTTGCAGTGATGAGCCTTGCTCGTCGGGAGGAGCGTCAGGGCAAACGCTCTGAGCCAATCTCGGTACGAATGAAGTTTGCGTGTGACCCGCCGCACTGTGATACGATCACCATAGCTGCGAAAAAGAGATAGAAGTCGGCTCTCTCGAACATTGTTCTTCCTTGATGGTTTCAGCATGTCGCCTCTAAGGTTTTTTCACCCAAGGGGACGATAATTAGCGCCAGCTGATATGAAGTCGAGTCTGCGGAGCAGCCCGTGCTCCCGATCGGTCGCTGACGATGGAGGGCGTGGGAGCCAGGCCCTCGCGCTAACGCTGGCACGGCGGCCAGCGGGACACGCGCTGGCGGGCTGCTGGTCCTATTGTCCTATTCGACAACCCAGCCTTTGAAGAGAAAATTCGATCATCGTCATTGCTGCGCCTTGTCCGGGCTTCTCGACAATGGCCCGCATCGTCAAATTCGCCGGCCACTCGCTGCGCGCTGGCCTCGCCTCGTCGGCCGAGGTCGACGAACGCGATGTGCAAAAACAGCTCGGCCATGCCTCCTCGGAGATGACCCGCCGCTATCAGCGCCGCAGACATCGCTTCCGCATCAACCTGACCAGGGCTTCCGGCCTCTAAGGAGGCAAAAACCCCTCCTCTGCCGTTATTCCGCCGCTCAGGTTCACGCGAACGCCTTCACCCTGAGCGTCAAGAGACTGGTTTTCTGCCATTCGGGCAGCCCCGGAGCCTCCGGGCCTGTTTCATCGCCAGGACAGCTGGTCTTTCGGCAGCTGACCGCTCGGATCGAACACGTTCACTTTGTGCGGAAGATCGCCAGTCCCACAGCACCAAATTGCGGTCTTCCGTCTCCGCGCCCGGACCAAAACTCGGCACCAGAATTCCAGCAATGCCTTCAGGCCGCAGCCGGTCGTAGATGGACCAGGATGCAGGTCGCTCTCCGTTGCCGAGAGCCGTGGCCCAGGCGCTGCCCATGTTCGCAAGCGTGCCAGAAGATTCTCCCCTGCTTGGTTGACAGATCAGTGATGTCCTCGCAGTCCACCTCATAAGAGCACAGCACGCAGGGATCGATGCGATGCGCGAAGCCCTGGTTGGCTTCCTTGACAGTCGTCATGACCGTCAGCGCCAAATATAGCGCGGGCACACCTTTGGGATTGAATCGAGCGCCCCTGATCGCCGCTCCATCACCGGAACTCGGCTTGAATGCCCAACGTGGATCATGCGTCCTGTAGCAGGTCCCGACAAGCCTCAAGCAAAGCCACCCAGGGCCATGTGATCGAGGTAGTCGCGAATAGCAGCGGCCTTGCCGTCCTTGATGATCCCGCGCTAATTCGGCAGCGGCATGGTCGGCCTTCAAAGTCCTTGGCCGGGAAGTCGGTACGGAATCAGGCAACACCCGTTTCCGAACTGGATTTTGAAGCCGTGGATAAGCGGCTATGATGAGCGTGCCGAATGCAAGTAAGGTCGAGGAGGCCTCGAACAATCGGCTTTAGAGGAGACTAAGTCGATGACGAACGTGCGTGCCCTTGTCCTTGAACGCCAGCACGAACTCAAGCTGCGTGACATCGATCTGCCACAGACCGTAGGCCCGGGCGAAGTTCGCATCAAGATCCATACGGTAGGCATCTGCGGCTCTGACGTGCACTACTACACGCATGGCCGCATCGGCCCGTTCGTGGTCGAGGCGCCGATGGTCTTGGGTCACGAAGCCGCTGGCACCGTCGTCGAAACAGGCGAAGGCGTCGAGCATCTAAAGGTCGGAGACCGCGTCTGCATGGAGCCGGGTATTCCCGATCCCAATTCGCGAGCGAGCCGGCTCGGTCTCTACAACATTGACCCGGCTGTCAGATTCTGGGCAACGCCGCCGATCCACGGCGTGTTGACACCCTATGTCGTTCACCCCGCCAACTACACGTTCAAACTGCCCGACAACGTCAGCTTCGCCGAAGGCGCCATGGTGGAGCCTTTCGCTGTCGGCATGCAGGCGGCTGCCAAAGCAAAGATCGCGCCGGGCGACACGGCGGTGGTGATTGGCGCAGGGCCGATTGGCACGATGGTGGCGATCGCTGCACTCGCCGGCGGCTGTGCCCGCGCCATTGTTGCAGATCTCGCCCAACCCAAGCTCGACATTGCCGGCGGCTATCAAGGCGTGATCCCGGTCAACGTCCGCGACAAGAACCTGGCGGCGGAGGTAAAGCGCCTGACCGATGGCTGGGGCGCCGACGTCGTATTTGAATGCTCGGGCTCGTCCAAGGCATGGGAGACCCTGCTCGATCTGCCGCGGCCCGGTGGCGTGGTGGTGGTGGTCGGCCTGCCGGTGGCGCCGATCGCATTCGATGTCGCCACCGCCTCGACCAAGGAAGTCCGCATCGAGACTGTGTTCCGATATGCCCACCAATATGAGCGGGCGATCGCCCTGATGGCGTCGGGCCGGGTCGACCTGAAGCCACTCATTTCGGCGACCTTCCCCTTCGAAGACTCCATCACTGCCTTCGACCGCGCAGTCGAAGCCCGGCCGGCGGACGTGAAGCTCCAGATCAGACTGCCGGATTGAGGCGAGTTCCCAAGAAGCCCGGGCGGTCCTCCCGAGCTCCTGGACGCGTTCCGTAGTTTCTTGGGCCGCCAAGTTGGCGGCGGCCCTGGTGCTTTTTATGCTGGTACACAGCATTGCCAGCGGCGTTCTACAAAAAGAACTCCATATCCGGCGATGACGGCGTCCCGTGGGACCGCGAGCAATCCCTTGAGCACTGATGGAACCGACTTGACAAATCGGCGGCCGTCCGACACGTTCTTAACAAAAGGCACAACAAACTTACAAAAGTTCAAGTTGGCACAATCTGGCCGATAGGGAGAAGGCCGATGCATCTCTGTCACCGAACGGAGATTTGCGCGTGAGCACCACAACCCTCACGCGGCCGAGTTCCAGGTGGGCCCTGCCCCGGTTCATGACGGCCGAGCATCCGTTTCCCTGGCTTGCGCCAATCACGGTGATGCTTCTCGTTTTCGGCATCTATCCTCTGGCTTATTCGGTCTGGCTGTCGTTTCACAAACGCAACGTCGTTTCCCGGCAGCTCGACTTTGCCGGGCTCCACCAATGGACGCGCGCATTCTCGGACGCGCGGATGTGGCATTCGCTGGAAACCACGCTGATCTACACCTTCGTCGCGCTTGCCGTTCAGCTTGCGCTCGGCATCCTTATCGCGCTTCTGCTTGACACCGACCGCAAAGGCTACGGGGTGCTGCGGGCACTGATGACACTGCCGCTGGTGGTGCCGCCTGCCGTGACCGGAATGATGTTCCTGCTGATGCAGGACGGCTCTTTCGGCGTCCTGTCGTTCTACCTCTATGCCCTCGATCTGATCTCGCCGGCACAGCCGATCCTGACGCAGCCGGGAACCGCATTGGCGGCGATCCTGCTGGCCGACATATGGCAATGGACGCCGTTCATGGTGCTCATCATCCTGGCAGGGCTCAGGGCACTGCCGAAGGAACCTTTCGAAGCCGCGGCGATCGACGGCGCCAATGGCATCCAGACGTTCTGGCGGCTCACATTGCCGATGCTGCGCAAGGTGATAGCGGTCGCGGTGCTGATCCGCGGCGTCGATCTCTTTCGCATCTACGACTACGTCTACATCATCACCGCCGGCGGGCCAGGCACGGCTACCGAGACGCTTTCATTCTACGCGGGTCGAATCTACTTCACCGGAGACTTCCCCTATGCCGCGACCCTGTCGCTGATCGTGCTCGTCGTCTTGATCGTCGTGTCGAACGTCTTCGTCAGGCTGTTCAAGGTGAGGTTCTGATGGAACCGTCGCGCGCCCAAACGATCGCCCGTGACGTGCTCGCCATCCTGGTGGTGGCGATCTTCATGTTCCCGATCGCGTGGTGGGCTCTGTCGTCTATCAAACCCTATTCGGCGATCTTCGATCGCAGTGGACCGGTTTACACCGGTTTCGCGCCGACGCCGGACAATTACCGCGTGACGTTGCTTGGCGTTTCGCGCGTCGACATCGGCATGGAACAGGGCGGCGAGGCGGCGGGGGTGATCAAGGGCGGCGCCAGCTCCTACGATTCGCGCCAGTCGTTGCTCGACAGCGCCATCATAGCCGTCGGATCGACGGCGCTGACGCTGCTGCTGGCCACTCTGGCCGCCTATTGCCTGTCGCGAATGCAGTTCAGCGGCCAGCAGTCCTTCCTGTTCTGGATTCTCTCGCAGCGCTTCATGCCGCCAATCGCGATCGTCATTCCGATCGTTTTCATGTTCCGGGATCTCGGCTTGCGCGATACCTATACGGGGCTCATCCTCGTTCACAGTTTGATTAACCTGCCGCTGGCGGTTTTGCTTTTGAAGTCGTTCTTCGACGATGTTCCGCGCGAGGTTGATGAGGCGGCGCTGATTGACGGAGCGACGCGCTGGCAGACGTTCCGACGCGTGGTCCTTCCCATGGTCAAGGGCGGCATCGCTGCGACGGCTGTGCTGTGCTTCATCTTTTCGTGGACCGAGTTCCTGCTCTCACTGTTCCTGACAACGTCGATCCGCACTGTGCCGGTGAAGATCTCGACCTTTGTCACCTCGACCGCGACCGAGTGGGGCTACATCACAGCGCTCGGCACGTCCGCGATCATACCCAGCTTCATCTTTATCCTGCTGGTTCAACGGCATCTGGTCCGCGGCCTCACCCTCGGATCCCTGAAGGAGTGAGGCGCAGACGAGAAGAACGACGACAAAAACGCAACGGAGGAACGATCATGAGCTTCAGTGAACACGACAAGAAGACATTCGTCACCGATACCTGCAATGACTTTACGGCGCGCCGAATAACCAAACGCGACTTCATGAGGAAGATGGCGCTCGCTGGTGTCGGCTTTTCCGCCTTCGGATCGGCCATGCTAGGTGGCGGCCGCACCAATCGGGGTATGCTGGGGCTCGGGGTTGAAGAAGCCCGCGCCCAGGACGCCGATATGCTGAAGTGGCTGGCCGATGTCGGCAAGCCATATGCCGGCACCAAAATCCGCTACACTTCAGAAGCGACGCCGCCAACGATCGTGGCCAACCAGCTTGTCGCGGGTGAATTCACCAAGGCAACCGGCATTGAGGTGGAAGTCGAGATCGTGCCGCTGGAGCAGGTTCTCGCCAAGGCTACGCAAGACGTACAGGGCCAGTTGGGCACCTACGACGTCTACTATCTCGACCAGTCCTGGATGGCGACATTTGCACAGGATGTCGTCGATCCTCGCGAGTATTATGACCAGAACAAAGCACTGGCGATGCCCAACTTCGACTGGGACGATTTCTCCAAGCCGCTGGTCGACGGCATTGCCATGTACAACGGCAAACAGTGCGGAATTCCATTCGATATTCCGATCTTCATCCTGATGTACCGCAAGGATCTTTTCGACAAACACAATATCGCGCTGCCGACAGACCTCGACGCCTATCTCAAGGCCGTGCAGGCGCTCACAGAGGCAGAAAAAAGCAACGGCATCTTCGGCACCGCGTGCCAGGCCAAGTCCGGCCATTATTCGCTGGAATGCGACTGGACCTTCGCTCTGTGGGGCCATGGCGGTTCGATCTTCAACAAAGACAAGAAGTTTGTCGGCAATGACGAGCGCGGCGTGGCCGGGCTGCAATTCTATCAGGAGTTGGTCAAGAACTCACCGCCGTCTGCAACGACTTGGACCTGGGACGGTCAGGGGCAGGCGCTGACACAGGGTCAGGCCGCCATGGCAATCACCTGGGGCGAAGATTTCCCCGGCTTCGACGCCAACGATTCCAAGGTCAAAGGCCTGTTCGAGGCCTTGCCGGCGCCCAAGGAGGTTCCTGGCCGTCGCGCCGCCGCCGATTGCGGCTTCAACGAAATCCCGGCCGTCGGCCACCAGGGTGGCTCAACGATTTCGTTGTCGCAATATTCCAAGAACAAGGAAGCGGCATGGCTGTTCATGCAGTGGGTCTGCTCGAAGGATGTGATGGCGCGCGTGTCGACGCTCGGCGGCGGGGCCTCGCCGATGCGCAATTCCTCTTTTACAGATCCTCGGGTCAAGGCGAAGGCCGTTGTCGGGCCCGGAACGACACGCCATTTCGAGGCGATCAAATACACTATCGACAACCAGATGGGATCGGAGCCGGACATGCCGATCTGGGCGGATCTGTCGAACAACGACATCCCGGTTGAACTCGGCAAATTGCTTACGGGCCAAGACTATGGCGGCGACGCCAAGGCATGCCTGGATGCCATTGCCGGCATTGTCGACGGCAAAGTCAAGGATGCCGGTCTTTAGCGGGTAGTCGGTGATTTGGGCGAAGGCGGCTTCGACCGCCCTCGCCCTTTGGCAATGTGGCGGCAATGGTTCCTGATCTCGTCATCGGCATTGATTCCTCGACCTCGGCAACCAAGGCGATCGCCTGGGACCGCAATGGTCTGGCCGTGGCTGAAGGTCGTGCACCGCTTGCGATGTCGAACCCGCGTTCGGGCTATTTCGAGCAGGATCCGGCCGAGTGGTGGACCTCGACGGTCGCAGCGCTGCGGGTCGTGGCGTCGACGGTTCCGCCGGCACGCATTGCCGCCCTTGCCATTGCCAACCAGCGCGAAAGCTTCGGACTTTTCGATGAGCAGGGCCAGGCAGTCGGGCCCGCAACGCTCTGGCTCGATGAGCGCGCCCGGCGGAAGGCACGCCGCTTCGGCGAGAGCTTCGGCGCGGCACGCGTCCACGCAATATCCGGCAAGCCGCTGGACGTCATTCCTTGCCTTTACCGCATGATCTGGTTTCGCGAGGAAGAGCCCGAGATTTTTGCCCGGGTGGAGCGAATGGCCGAAGTCCACGGCTACCTGGTGTTTCGGTTGAGCGGCCTGTGGGTGACGTCCACCGCATCCGCCGACCCGATGGGCATACTCGATATGCGAGCTATGGACTGGTCGAACGATATACTGAACGCGGCAGGCGTCCCCCGGCGCATGATGCTGGACCTGGCGCGGCCCGGCGCCGTGCTGGGCCAACTAACGTCGGAAGCGGCCATGCTGACGGGCTTGCGGGAGGGCACGCCGATCGTCGCCGGCGGCGGCGACGGTCAATGCGCCGGCACGGGCGCGGGTGTGTTGCAGCCGCGATGCGCCTACATCAACCTCGGTACGGCAGTCGTCTCTGGCAGCTTCGGCATCGACTACGTGCATGATTTGGCCTTCCGCACCGAAACGGCGGTCGCCGATGATGGCTATATCTACGAGACGTGCCTTCGCGCCGGTACTTTTCTTGTCGACTGGATGGCGCGCGAAATGCTTGGCGTCGATCTGCATGGCGCAAGCGACGCCCTGGAGGCGCTCGAGGCCGAAGCCGCTACCAGCCGGATCGGCGCAGGCGGCATAATGCTCCTGCCCTACTGGCAGGGCGTCATGGATCCGCACTGGGATAGTGCTGCCCATGGTGTCATTGCCGGGCTTTCCGGGTCGAGCCGCCGCGGCGACATCTATCGCGCCGTGCTGGAAGGCATAGCGCTGCATCAGGCCGCGACAAGTCAGCGGGCCGCTGCGGCTGCCGCCCAGACCATCGACCAGTTCATAGCCATCGGCGGAGGAGCGAAGTCCGACCTGTGGATGCAGATTCTGGCCGATGCACTCGACCGTCCCGTAATGCGTTCGACGACAGTGGAAGCCTCTTCCCTCGGCGCGGCGATGGCAGCGGCCAAGGGCGTGGGCTGGTTTTCCACCATCGCCGAAGCGTCGCTCGCAATGGCCAGCAAGCCGGCCAAAACCTTCGAACCGGACGCGAAACGGGCCGAGCTCTACGCCGAGCTTCTTGCGATCCATGCCGATCTTTGGCCTACGCTTTCAGCCTGGAACCAGCGACTCGCGGCCTTCATGGAGACCGATCATGGCTGAAACGACCAACTGGAACGCGTTGATCGAGGACGTTGTCGCGGAACGCTGGAAAGATCCTGAGACAGGCGCGGCTGCCGTCCTGCCGTTCCAGACGATCGAATTGCTGGAGACGACGGAGGGCCGCGAGGCGGATCTCGTTGCGCCCCTGGGGCTCGGCCGTCGCATCGCTGTTGTGTCCGATGTCAACACCGTCGATGTGATGGGCCGGCGCGTCGCGAAGGCGCTGCGCGCCATCGCCGACATCAGTGAAATCGTTCTGCCTGACGGCCTCGACTGCGACGAGGCAACGATCCAGATGGTCAGAGAGAAGACGCGTCATGCCGACGGGGTCGTGGCCGTCGGGTCCGGCGTCCTCAACGACAGCTGCAAGCATGCAACCTTCCTCGACGAGCGGCCCTATGCCGTCTTCGGCACGGCCGCCTCAATGAATGGCTACGGCGCCTCGACAGCGTCGGTGACGTTGGCTTCAGGGCTCAAGATCTCGCTGCCCTCGCACGCTCCGCGGGGCATCTTTCTGGATCTTGGTGTATCGGCCGCAGCACCCGCCTGGCTCAGCGCCGCTGGGCTCGGCGACAGCCTCTGTCGTCCCACCGCCCAGATCGATTGGTGGGCTTCGCATCGGCTGTTCGACACCTACTATTCTGCCGTGCCCTACCTGCTGCAGGCGGGCGATGAGGAACCGATGCTGGCCCATGCGCCTGGTCTTGCCAGGCATGACGTCACCGCTGTCGGGCATCTCCAGCGCGTCTTGACGCTGTGCTCGATGGGTGTGTGCTTCGCCGGCGTTTCCCATCCTGGATCCATGGGAGAGCACCAGATTTCCCATTGGGTCGACATGTTCGCGCAAGACCATCATCCCGGCACCACGCACGGTCAGCAGGTCGGGGTTGCCTCGCTGGTCATGGCGCGTCTGCAAGCGCGGCTGCTGGACAGGAAAGAGCCGCCGCAGGTGAAGCCGACCGCCATCGACGAGGCGGCGATGCTGGCCCGCTACGGGGCACAACTTGGACCACTTTGCATTGCCGAGATGAAGAAGACGGCACTCGACGCCAGCCAGACGGAAAGCTTCAACCGCAGGCTTGCGGAAATCTGGCCGGCCCTGCGCCAGGAGGTTCGGCCCATGGCAATGCCGATTGCACGCATGGAGGCAGCACTCAAGGCTGCCGGGGGGCCGGTCACTGGCGCGGAACTAGGCCTGCCGCGCGCGCTTTGGCACGACGCCATCCGCTATTCGCGAGAAATCCGCGGCCGATGGTCCTTTGTCAATCTGGCCGCCGATGCAGGGCTGCTGGAGGAGTTTCTGGAGAGCGAATGGTGAGAGCGCATCCGATCGCCAATGGCTCGCATGGCGACGTGGAACCCAACCGGCAAGAGCAATCGAAGGATAACAATTTATGGCGTCTGTCACCATCAGCAACATAAAGAAGGACTATGGCGCCCTCTCGATTATCCATGGACTCGATCTCTCTATCGAGGATGGCCAGTTCGTCGTTCTGTTGGGGCCGTCCGGCTGCGGCAAGTCCACACTGTTGCGCATGATAGCCGGTCTCGAGCCCATCACGTCCGGTGAGATCACGATAGGAGACAGGGTCGTCAACACGCTTCATCCCAAAGACCGCAACATCGCAATGGTCTTCCAGAATTACGCGCTTTACGCGCACATGACCGTCTTCGACAACATGGCGTTTTCCATGCAGTTGAAGAAACGCCCCAACGAAGAAATCAAACAGAAGGTGGGATGGGCGGCGTCGATCCTCAATCTGACGCCCTATCTGGAACGGTACCCTCGCCAGCTTTCGGGCGGCCAGCGGCAACGCGTCGCCATGGGTCGCGCCATCGTGCGAGACCCAACTGTCTTCCTGTTCGACGAGCCGCTGTCCAACCTCGACGCCAAGCTGCGCGTGCAAATGCGGACGGAAATCAAGGAGCTCCACCAGCGGCTGAAGACCACCACAGTCTATGTCACGCATGACCAAATCGAGGCCATGACCATGGCCGATGTCATCGTCATCATGCGCGACGGCCACATCGAGCAGATCGGGCGCCCGCTCGATGTCTACGATCGCCCGGCAAACCTCTTCGTCGCCTCCTTCATCGGCTCGCCCGCAATGAACATGTTCCATGGCGAGGTGGCTTCCGAGCGCGACGCCTGGGTGGTGCGGACCGACGAGCTATCCCTCCCGCTTCCGCCAGAGGCCGCGGTCCGGCCCGGCCAAAAGGTGATCTATGGCATTCGGCCCGAACATCTTCGACCTGTGGCAGACGGGCGCGGCATCCCGGCGAGGATTACGGTTGTCGAGCCGACTGGCCCCGAAATCCATATCTTTGCCGCCATGGGCAACATTGCGATCTGCTCGGTGCTGCATGATCGCATGGAGCTCTCTCCTGGAGCTGTGATCCACCTGGAGCCAGCGCCTGAGCGAATCCACCTGTTCGACCAAGGCAGCGGCGAGCGGCTGGACAAGGAAAGAAGCTGAATGGCGCAGATCATTATCCTCGGCGCTGGCGTCATGGGCTCCGCCATGACGCTTCCGGCCGCTCACGCCGGTAACCGCATCACTCTTGTCGGCACCCATCTCGACGAGGAGATCGTCAGCTCTGTGGCCGACACAGGTCATCACCCTCGCCTCAACATCACTCTGCCTGACGCGGTGGCCGCCTGTTCCTGGACCGAATTCGGGACGGCGATGAACGATGGAGCCGACCTGCTTGTACTCGGCGTCTCGTCGGCCGGCGTTCCTTGGGCGATCGACCGCATTGCTGAAAGCATCAAGTCGCCCGTGCCGATACTGATGATTACGAAAGGACTCGCCGCGAGCGACGAAGGCATCGAAATCCTGCCGCATCTGCTTGCCCGCGAGATTGAGCAACGTACTGGCTTGTCGATCCCGGTAATGGCCGTCGGCGGACCTTGCATTGCCGGCGAACTGGCCGCACAGCGCGATACCTCGGTGATCGTGGCCGGACACGATCCCGACCAGGTGGCCGCGGCGTCACGCATTCTGCGCGCGCCTTTCTATCATGCGCGACCATCATCCGATCTCATTGGCGTCGAGATCTGCGCCGCTTTCAAGAACTTCTATACACTCGCCGTTGGGGCTCCCGTCGGGCTGCTTGAGCGCGACGGCAAGGCGCCCAACGGTGCGCTCATGCACAACCTTGCCTCGTCGCTTTTCTCGCAGTCCCTCGCCGAGATGGCGATTCTGGTCGAAGCTCTGGGTGGAAAAATCGAAACAGTGCTGGGGCTGGCCGGCTCCGGCGATCTTTATGTGACCTGCCAGGCGGGCCGTAACGGTCGCATGGGACGCCTGCTCGGCCGCGGCCTGCCCTATTCCGTGGCGAAGCGCGAACATATGAGTTCGGACACGGTCGAGGGGGCGCAACTGGCGCTGGACCTTGGTCAGGCTTTGAAGAATATGATGGGCCGGGGTGTACTTCCCGATGATCGCCTGCCGCTGACGACTGCCATCATCGACGCGATTTGCCATGATGCTCCGCTGGTTTTGTCCTTCGACCGCTATCATCGAGGCTAGCGGAGCCGGGGAAACTCGATTGATGCCTCATATCGATGAGCACATGGCTCGGCCGAGCCCGCTCTGGACCCGCTGCCGCGGAGTGGACAGGATGATCTGATGGAGAAACCAGCACGAAAGAAACGCGACGGCCGCCAAGCCGTAACGAGTTCCGTCACGGCCGATCGCGAGGAAGGGCTGCTCGTGCGCGCCGCCTGGCTTGCTTATGTCGGTGACCTCACCCAGGCGCAAATCGCCAAGTCTCTTGGCCTGACCCGCCTCCGCGTCAACCGGATGCTGGCGCATGCGCGCCAGCGGGGGATCGTTCAGATTCGCATCAATTCCAAGGTGGCGAACTGCATCGAGTTGGAGAACCGGCTGCGGGACGCCTATGGTGTCTCGGATCCAATCGTGGTCCCGACACCGCCGGATCCTGCTCTGGTGCCACAGGTCATCGCAGCCGCCGCCGGCGAAGCCCTGTCGCTTAGAATCCGTGACGGGATATCGGTAGGCGTGGGATGGGGGCGGACGCTCCAGCTCAGTCTGCGGTCGGTGACCGTGCGCCCGGTCAAAGGAATGTCGATCGTTTCCCTGCTTGGCGGGCTCACACGTGGATCGGCGATCAACATCTACGAGATCGCTTCCCGGCTCGCGGCGCTCTTCGACGCGGAATGCTTCTACATCGCAGCACCGGTGTTCACGGATACCGAGGCCACACGCGATCTGCTTATGCGCCAGTCTATTCTGGAAGACGCCTTCACTCATGCCCGCGACGTTGACGCCGCTTTCGTTTCGGTGGGCGCGGTGCACAAGGACGCCACCATCTTTCGGATCGGACTGGTAGGAGACGATGATCTCAGATCACTCCGCGAAGCCGGAGCGGTCGGCGATATTTGCGGCCATTGGATCGGCGCCGACGGACAACTCGTCGATCATCCGCTAAACAGCCGCGTCATCGGCCTCGCCCCCGAACATCTGCGCGACGTCGACACTGTGATCCTGCCCTCCGGCGGCCTCGACAAGGTTCCGGTGCTGCGCGCCGTGTTGCGTCTGGGAGTCGTCGATGTGCTGATCACCGACGAGAAAACCGCTGAGGCTATTCTTGCGGAAAAGTCGTAGCGCAGACTGATCTCCACCAGCAGAGTGGCTCGCGAGTGATTGCTTCTTCACGTCACAGCACCTCGTGGATTTCCTCGATCGAAGTCTCGCCGATCGGCTTGTCCAGAACGATCTCTCCGCGCGCCATCGCCACGACCCGGTCACAGCATTCGAAAACATGATGCATGTTGTGGCTGATGAAGACGCTAGTGATGTTCTGGGCCTTGAGGCCACGAACGAAGCCGATCACCTTTCGCGTCTCCTTCACCGAGAGATGGTTGGTTGGCTCGTCGAGAATCATGACTTTCGACTTGAAATGCATGGCCCGGGCGATCGCCACGCCTTGGCGCTGGCCGCCCGACAGTTCGCCGACCAGCGCGTCGGGCGACCGCAGATGCAGGTCGACATCGGCGATCGCCTTGACGCTTTCGTCACGCATGCGCTTCTGGTCCAGGATGCCGATACCGAAAACCGAACCCTTCACCGGCTCGCGTCCGATGAAAACGTTGCGGGCGATGGTCATGGTCGGGACCATGGAATTGTACTGGTAGATCGTCTCGATGCCGCGTTCCATGGCATCGCGCGGGTTAGAGAAGCGGACCGGTTCACCTTCGATCCTGATCTCGCCGCCATCGGGCTTTTGGGTGCCTGAGAGGATGTTGATCAGCGTCGATTTGCCGGCGCCATTGTCGCCGACGAGGCCCAGTGCCTCGTCGGGATAGATATCCAGCGTAACGTTTTTCAAGGCGTGGACGCCGGAATACCATTTCTGGAGTCCCTTGATCGCGATGATGGGGGCCGCCATGATCAGGTCTCCACCTTCATTGCCCTGCCCCGCTTTCGAAGCCATGCGTTCATGACGACCGCGAAGATAGTCAGAAAGCCGATCGCCATCTTGAACCAGTTGGCGTCAACCTGGCTCAGCACCAGTCCGTTGTCGATGACGCGGATAAGAGCAGCCCCGATGATGCCGCCGAAGATGGTGCCGATGCCACCAGCCAGCGAGGCGCCACCGATGACGGCGGCCGACACGGCCTGCAGCTCCAGCCCCTCGCCGATCGACGGCAGCGGGGCGCCGAGCCGCATCACCTGAATGGTACCGGCAAAGCCGGCGAGCACCGAACAGATCATGAAGCAGGCGACCTTCACCCGGGCCGTCGGGATGCCCATCGATTGCGCGGCGGGCAGAAAGCCGCCGGTGGCGCGCACCCAGTTGCCGAAATTCGTGTGCGACAGGAGCACGGTCACCAGGATTGCCACGGCGAGAAACCAGAAGAACGACATGCGAAAGAGGTCGCCCGGTCCCACATAGACCGTAAACAGCCATTTGGGCAGAGCGTTAGCTGGTATGACAGGAGGGAAGCCGCCGGAGATTACCACCGTCAGCGAACGCGCGATGAACAGCATACCAAGCGTGGTGATGAAGCTTGGTATCGCGAAACGAATCGTTATGAACCCGTTGAAGAAGCCGATGAGGGCAGCGATCGCGAGGCCGGCGGCAAAGGCCGGCGCGAACGGAACGCCTGCCGCGAGCATCACCGCCATGGTCATCGGGGTCAGCGCAAAGACCGAGCCCACCGAAAGATCAAACTCACCGCATATCATCAGCAGGGTCACGCCGATCGCGACCAGCCCCATTTCGGGCAGCAGCCCAAGCATTCCGCGAAGGTTCTGTGTGTTCAAAAATACGCCGTTCGAGCGAATCTGAAAGACAATGAGGAGCAGGAGCAGGAACACGACCGCCGCAAGCTCCGGCTTCTCCAGATAAATCTTCATCAAACGCTTCATCATTCGCTCCGGCTCGGGATCGTTTCCGCTGGTTATCGCATCGGCAAAGGGGATGGCGGCAGTCTGTCTTCTACCGCCCTTGACGGGGAGATGCCGCTGGAGGATGGGGACGGAGCCAACGCCCAAGACCGTGTTGGCTGGCCCTCCCCCTTGTCCAGCCGACCTCTCCCCGTATGAACGAGGAGAGGACGCCGGCTTCGTGCCTACCGCACGCCCTTTGCGGCCAGTTCCTTGAGCTTTGGCACGTCTTCCTTGACGATGATGCCCTTGCCGGTGTCGATGTCTGCCGGCAGCAGACCGATGTTCTTGGCGAGATAGGCTTCCATCACCGGCATGAAGCCTTGCATGTAGGGCTGCTGGTCGACTTGGACCTGGATGTAACCCGCTTCCATCTGTTGCAGGACTTCCGAGACGATATCGAAGCCGCCCATCAGCACCTTGCCCGGCTCGATGCCGCGATCGATCAGCACCTGGGCGACGTAGGCATGCCAAAGGCCGGTGTCGAAATACACCGTGGTGTCGGGGTGGGCAGACAGATAGGCGCCAACACGATCGGCGACGACGGCGCCATCTGTGCCGGTGTCGAGCCGTTCAATGACCACTTCGCGTCCGCCATTCGCGGCCTTGTATTCCTCAAGGAACTTCATGACGCCGGCAGCGCGCTGTTCCGACCAGTTCTGACCGGGCGCGGAGACGCCGACGAGCGCCCTGATCTTGCCTTCCTTGGGGAAGAACTCGGACATCTTCTTGCCGAGTTCGTAGCCGGCGGGAATGAAGCCCTGGCCGATGAAAGCCTGGCGGGCATTGCCGGCTGCTCCCTCGGTGTCGTCGACATTGGACGCGATGACCGTGACGCCGGCAGCGCGGGCGTCGGCGATGATCTGGTCGAAGGCATTGTTGTCGACGATCGAGGTGATCAGCGCGTCCGGGTTTGCCGCGAGCGCCGCCTGCATGTTGGCCGATTGTTGCTCGATCGAGCCTTCGGTCTGCGTGAAGACCATCTGGCAATTGGCCTGGATCTTGGCGCAGGCGTCGTCAAACCCCTTCTTCACAGCTTGCCAGAACGGGTTTGACGCCGACGAATGATGTGTGAAGACGATTTTCATCGGCTCCTGCGCGCGTGAGCCGATTGCCGAGCCTCCAGCCAGTACTGCTCCCAAGACTGCCGAGATAAGTAGCTTCTTCATGGTTCTCCTCCTCCGTAGAAAGCTGCTTCAGGTTCATTTTCAGAGAGTCGATGCGTCAGTCACCCGTCGAAGCGCCGTGAAGGCGCAATCGATCTCCGGGTTCAGTTCCATGCCGAGGCCCGGTCCGGGAGGCACGGTGATCATGCCGTTCTTCACCTGCGGCAAAGCGGTCACAAGATCGCGGTACCAGGTCTTGTAGAAGGCCCTGACACTCTCCTGGACAAGTGCGTTCGGCGCATTCAGCGACAGGTGGGTCGATGCGCCGAGCACAACTGGACCGGTGCAGTCGTGCGGCGCGACCGGCAGGTGCCATGCTTCAGCCATGGCAGCGATCTTGCGCGCCTCCGAGAGCCCGCCGCACCAGCTGATATCGAGCATAATGACGCCGGCCGCCCCGGTCTCGAGAAGGTCACGGAAGGCCCACCGAGAACCGAGCGTCTCCGAAGCCGATATCGGCGCCAGCGAAGCCTCGGCATAGCGTTTCAGGCTGGACAGGCTGTCCATCCTGATCGGATCTTCGTGCCAGAAGGTCTTGTAGGGGGCAAGCTCGCGGGCGATCTGCATGGCCGGCAGCAGCTGCCACATTGAATGGAATTCAACCATGATGTCCATCTTGTCGCCGACCGCATTGCGGATTTTCTCGAATGGCGCCAGCGCGGAATTCAAATCGGGCTGCGAAATATACAAGCCGCGCGTTCTCTCGCCGGCCATGTCGAAGGGCCAGATCTTCATGGCCGTGATGCCTTCCTCCAACAACGAATGCGCCAGTTCGTCGGCGCGGTGAAGGAAGCCGTTCAGATCATCATAGGCGTCGCCGGCCTTATCCAGCCCGTAATTGGCCGTCGTCTGGCCCGTGGCCTTCTTGATGTATTCGGTTCCAGCACACGTGTTGTAGGTCCTGACCTCGTGCCGGGTGAACCCGCCGAGGAGTTGTGCGATCGGCTGACCCGTGGCCTTTCCGAACAGATCCCAAAGCGCGATGTCGAAAGCGGAGTTGCCCCTGACTTCCGCGCCCGTCGATCGGAAACCGAGGTAGCCGACGAGATCGGCGGCAAGCAGGTCGATCTGCAAGGGGTCGCGCCCGATCACGCGCGGTGCGACATACTCGTGCAAATACGTCTCGATGGTTTCGGCCATGAAGAAGGTCTCGCCCAGCCCGACGAGACCTTCGTCCGTGTGAACCAGAACCCAGAGAAGGTTCGGCCGCTCCTTGAGCCGCAGCGTTTCCAGTTTCGTGATCTTCATTGCGCGCCCCGCTCCTCAGGCGATGCCGGCCGCCAGCAGGGCCTTGACGCTCTCGTCAAAATGCCTCGCCATCAGGTCACGAGCGGACTGGGGATCACCGGTCGCGATTGCTTCGGCGAGCTCGATATGGATCTGGATCATCGCCAACTGCTCGGCATCCGAAGGGCGGCTCCGCCAGCCGATCGGCCAGGTCTGCCGCGATACGCGCTCGAACGCGCCGACGATGAGGCTGAAAACCGGATTCTTTGCAGCCTTGGCGATTTCGATGTGAAAGGCGAGATCGTGCTCCATGACCTGTTCGGGCTGCTGGAAATTCTCGCGCATGGCGAGCGCGTGCGTCCTGATCCTTTCCACTTCGTCGGCTGTTCTGCGCAAGGCCGCCAGCATGGCGGTGCGGGTCTCAATCGTGCGGCGCACGTCGTAGATTTGCTGCACCGTGATCTGTTCCGTGTGGACGCCATGCTCGATCACCAGTGACATGGCGCCATAATCCAGCTCGGCGACGGTAGCTCGTCTGCCTGCCCTCAGGTCGATAAGCCGCATGGCAGCGAGCGAGCTGAAGGCCTCGCGAACCACGGTACGCGAGACGCTCAATTGTCTCGAAAGCGCTGGGCAGCCGGTCGCCGGGCCCGAGTTCATGCGCGCGAATATGGCGCGTGATCTCGCCGATCGTATTGCTGACCAGGCTCGCTGCGTCGGAATGTTTTGCGGATACGGCCGTGCTCACGCGATCACAGTTCAGAAGGGCAAACCTGTATAGTTCAGAAGGGCAAACCTGTATGGCAGGTTTTCCATATGTGTTGATAGTATGCAAGAAAGATGTATGTCAAGATCAGGCGGGCCGGCGTCGTCGCCAGGAGACCGATGGCAAGAGGCTTGCACGAAAGATGCTCTTGACGCGCCGGTCGGCCGGGTGCAGGAGCCCACGCGGTCGAGCAGGTGATCGTCTGCTTGGCGCGCTCGACATTCTCGTGAACAGCGGCGGGCCGCCGACCATGTCGTTCGAATTTTCTCGGCGGACGATTCACTGATATTTCGATCGACGCACCCCATATGGGTGGACAGAGTGTCACTTGAGGACTTGCCTATGTTGATTTCGCGTTGGGGACGGTTTGCAGTTTTGTTTGCGGGATTGTTCCTGGCATTTTCCATGGTCGCTGTGGATCACGCCGATGCGCGCCGTGGCGGCAGCTTCGGCAGTCGCGGCATGCGCACTTTCCAGCCGGTCCCGCCGACCAGGACGGCGCCACAGCCTGCCGCACCGGTCGAGCGCTCGATGACGCCCAATGCGGCAACGAACAATGCGGCCCGCCAGCCGCAGGTATTCCAGCGCCCAGGCTTCTTCAACGGTCTCGGTGGATCGATGATGCGGGGGCTGCTGCTCGGCGGCTTGATCGGCGTTCTACTGGGCCATGGGTTCGGCGGCCTGGCCGGCATGTTGGGTCTTTTGCTCCAAGTACTGGTGATCGGCGGCGCGATCATGCTGGCGATCCGCTTTTTCCGCTCGCAGGCGGCGCAAAGCCCGGCGCCCGCTATGGCCGGTGCCTCGCGGGGCACCGGGACCTTTGGGCGAAGTGCTGCAGCCCGGCCCGAGTCGAGCAACGCCACAGCTTTCGCCATGCCAGGCATTGGGTCAGGATTTGGCGGAACGAGCCAAGCCAATCCTTCCCAAGCCAATGCTGCCGATGAGATCACACTCACCCAAACCGACCTCGACACGTTCCAGCAAAGGCTGACGGAAGTTCAGGACGCATTCGGACGCGAAGATCATGTTGCTTTGCGCCGGTTGGCGACGCCCGAGATGGTGTCCTATCTGTCCGAGGAACTTGCCGACAATGCCAAAAAGGGCGTCAGGAACGACGTGTCGGACGTCAGCCTGTTGGAGGCCGATATTGCGGAAAGTTGGCAGGAGGGTGATCGCGACTACGCGACGGCTGCTTTGCGCTATGAGTCTCGCGACGTGACCCGCGATCGTATCAGCGACAAGATCATTGAGGGCCAGGCCGATCGGCCGACGGAGACGACCGAACTGTGGACCTTTACGCGCCAGAACGGCGCAGAGTGGAAGCTCGCCGCGATACAGCAGCCTGGCTGATGTGCTTGCCTTGATTGAAATGTCTGCCCAGAGGTTGTTCAGGTTTGCCGCTATCACTCGAAGGCCAAGCCGCCCTTTCCGGCGCTTGATCTTGGGTAGGGTCACGGTCAGACCACCGTATTTGTGAGCAGCATTGACCTTGTCTTCGCGTTCAATCCGTCACGGACTGATGCGGTAGCTCAGTAGGGCGCGTCGTCGCCGCGTCGGGCGGGTCAGTCAATCGATTCTTCAGCACATCAATGAGGCTGATGGTGATGGCGATCGCCGCGGGGCCGAGGACAAGGCCGGATGCACCGAACAAGACAATGCCGCCGACCGAGCCGATGAAGGCCACCACCGTGTGGAGGCGCAACCGATTCCCGACAAGCATCGGATAGAGCAGATTGTCGATGCCCCCGACAATTACGCCACCCCAGACGGTCAATATCGCCGCGCTGGCCCAAGCCCCCTCCAGTGCGAGATAGACCGCCGCGGGCACCCAGATCACAAACGCCCCGAGCACCGGCACGATGGCAAGAAGCCCCATGACAAGGCCCCAAAAGACCGGGGTGGACAGGCCGAGCCACCAGAACATCAGGCCACCCAATGTTCCCTGGACGGCGGCGACGAACACGGTGCCGAGCAGTGTCGCATGGACGGTCTCCGCAAAGCGGGACAAGATGTATGCTGTCTCCGGAGCGCGCAGGGGAGAAAGGCCCGCGACGGCGTTCAGGGCATGTTGGCGATCGCGCAGAAAATAGAACAGAAGATAAAATGTCAGGCCGAACATCGCGACCTGATAGATGGAGCCACGCAACAGCGATGTGCTTTGTCCCGTCAGCCATTGTACGAATGCTGCGACGGAGCCGGCTGGATCGAATTGGTTCTCAATCCATTGGGCAACAGCCGAAAGCGTGGGATAGCCAGAGATGAAGCCGTCTGCGTCCCAATCACGGACGACCTCCTCCAGATAAGTGGCTCCGTTTACCGCCTCGCGAACGAGCTGCTGTGCGACGAGTACCAGCGGCAGGCCGGCGGCAATCGCCGCGACGGTCACCGATATCAGCGCGGCCAAGTTTCGATTTCCGACCCGTCGCTCAACCCAGCGATGAGCCGGAGACAGGATGATTGCCAGGACGAGCGCCCAGGTCAAGGCGGGCAAAAAAGGCCACGCCAGCAGATAGCAGACATATAGACCGATCGCCGTCGCTGCCAGGACGCGGAGCAATCTCAATTGTTTCACGTCCGGCATCTGTTTCAGATCGGGCACCTCTCGCTGTCTCGCAAGCCCAGCGAGCCTAATGAGTTTCTTGAAAAAAGGGCAGCGTCGGCTGCGGTACTCCTGCGGTGAGGCTGCCGAGGAGGCGCCAATCTTATCGCCGTGCCGACGGCCCTGCCGCAACCGACCATGCCGCCGCTTCCGTTAGCCCTGTGCGCCGCCACCAATCTCGCGTAGACATGCCTGCCCGCATCCAGCGCTGCGACGTGAGAAACCCATGCGAATATTGCTGCATACCCTCTTCCTTTTCCTCGACCTCGCCGCCGCAGGCCTGTCCTCCGCCCGGGCCGCGGCGGGCGATTGCGGCGATGCCGCCGCCCTGGTGCAGCAGGCCTATCCCAAGGCTCGAAAGAGCGCCGACGGCACCTCGTTCACGCTTGAACCGCATACCAGCATCGCCTCAACGCTCCCGGAGAGCGAAGCGCCATTTGGCCTGGTCTGCAAGATCTGGCCAGCCCATGACGACCTGCTGTTGGTCGCGGTGCCACTGATCGACAGCGGTAACGGCGACCACCTGCATGTCGGCGATATCGAGCTTCTGGTCGTCGACAGGAAGAGCCTGCGGGTGCGCCAGCGTCTGCTCCAGCCCGGTCTGATGACCGATGATGCAATTGTCATCAGCAAGGTGGAATTCGACACCGGCCGTTATGCTCTGGCCCCCGATGTCACCGCATTCGGCCTACGCATCGAAATGGAACACCATTCGCTGACCGCTCCCTTCACTGAAACCGACCTGCGGCTCTACGCTCTCGCCCGCGGTGAACTCCACGTGGTGCTCGACGGCCTCGTGGTGGCCGGCTCTGGCGGCGACAGCAATGGTAGTTGCGCCGGATTCTTTCATTCCAGCCGGATCAGCCTGGCTATGAGCCCGGCGAGCCATCATGGCTATCACGACATTACCGCGGTTGAGCGGACAGATACCGACAATCCCTCCCCCGACCAGGATGGCGAATGCCAATCCCATCCCGGCAAGCCTGTGAAACGGACCTACAGCCTGCGCTACGACGGCAACCGCTATCCGGTTCCCACGGCACTCAAAGTGATGGGGTTGTGACGAGGCCGCGTCCTTGCCTTAAGTCGTCACTGCCATCAATTCCGGTTGAAAGGTATCGGCCATCAATTCTCTCGTGGTAGGGGCGCTCAAGAAAGCATCTTGCGGATGGATTTCGCGCCAATGCCGTCGACATTTGAGGTTCGCGGCTGCGGTGTTCTCTGCCACTGCCTTAACAGACTGGATGCGCCCGTTGGCGTAGGTGACGAAGACGAATTTGGCCGCACGGCGAGAGCACTGGCCGTCCCGCCTGCGGTCAGCGCGCCGCCGGTACCGAAATTCAGCCATGTGCGCTATCAGCTTAGGCGCCCGTCCAGCGCTCTGGCTCATGGCGCCGGGTGGGTGAACAGGGTTCGGAATAGCTCCTCCGCACGCCGCAGCCCTTCATCTGTCAGAACCACTGACTTCGCCTTGTTTGCTGGATTCGCGATCAGCCCCTTCCCGTGCAAGCGATCCAGAGCATCCCAATCCAACTCCTTCCAGGCGCGCCTCTCGTCATGCAGTGTCAGCCAAAGCAGGCCCAAAACAGTATCGTCAATGTTGTCGGTGTCGATCTCCATGCAAGCAGTCTAACACGCGAAGGCGTCTCTGCCACGGGCCACACCGGATGGTTACTCCTTGCCGCGAGGGTTCGGCTGAAAATAAGTGCTTCACTTAGGCGTCGCGTGTGCGACAGCGTCACTTGCGGGGCGACGAGTCGGGATCGGAGTTGATCATCGTGCCTAAGCGGCCGTGGCAGCCTTGCCGCTGGCAATGAAATGCGGATTGGCGAAATCCTCGTCATCGCTCTGGTTGCGCTTGCCGTAGGCGAGCGGCTTACCGTCCAGCGTACGCGTCATGCCGCCGGCAGCGCGTAGCACTGCGTCACCCGCGGCAGTGTCCCATTCCATGGTGCGGCCGAAGCGTGGATAGACGTCCGCCTCGGCGCCGGCGACAAGGCAGAATTTCAGCGATGAGCCGACCGAGACGATCTCGGCAGCGCCCAAGGCCCGGATATAGGCCTCGGTCTCAGGCGTGTTGTGGGACCGGCTGGCTACGACGGTCAGCGGCGCCACACCGGCCCTTGCCGAAATCGGCTGGCGATCGACGATCTCGTAGTCGTCATTGATCTCGATCGCTTCCGCCTTGCCCGGCCGGCCGGAAAAGAAGCGCCCGGTGCAAGGCGCAAAAACGACGCCAATCTCCGGCACGCCATGGCGAACCAGCGCGATGTTGACGGTGAAATCGGTGCGACGGTTGACGAATTCCTTGGTGCCGTCGAGCGGATCGATCAGGAAGAAGGCATCGCCGAGATCCGGCGCCATGATGCCGGCCGAAGCTTCTTCCTCGGCCACGCATGGAATCTCCGGAAATGCGGCGCGCAGCCCGGTAAGGATCATCTTTTCACTCTCGCGATCCGCCTCCGTCACCGGCGAACTGTCCGACTTGCTGTCGACCGCGCAGCCGGCATGAAACACGCGCATCACCTCGCGCCCCGCCGCTAAGGCAAGGCGCTCGAAGACGGCGAGCATCGCTTCGTCGTCAGATGCCGCCGCCGCTATCATATTGGTCTTCGGCAATGTCACGCTCGATCAGCCAGTGTTCCAGGGCCTCCACCATCTCCTCGGCTGATCTGCCGAGTGTCTTGAGGTGGATTTCGGGTTTTTCCGGCGCCTCATATGGTGAATCGACGCCGGTGAAATTCTTGATCTCGCCATTCAATGCCCGCGCATAAAGACCCTTCGGATCGCGCCTGGCGCATTCCTCGAAGGGGGTGTCGACAAACACCTCGACGAATTCGCCGTCGGCCATCAATTCGCGCGCCATGCGCCGCTCGGCGCTGAACGGCGAAATGAACGACACGATGACGATCAGCCCGGCGTCGGCCATCAGACGCGCCACTTCGGCGACGCGGCGAATGTTTTCGACACGATCGGCGTCGGTGAAGCCGAGATCGCGGTTGAGGCCGTGACGGACGTTGTCGCCATCCAGAATGTAGGTATGGCGCCCGGTGGCGAAGAGCTTCTTTTCAAAGAGGTTGGCGATGGTCGACTTGCCCGAGCCCGAAAGCCCGGTGAACCAGAACACCGCCGGCCGCTGGTTCTTCATATCGGCGCGGGCGCGCTTGCCGACATCGAGCGACTGCCAATGGATGTTTTCGGCGCGGCGCAGCGTGTGCAGGATCATGCCGGCGCCGACCGTGGCATTGGTGATGCGGTCGATCAGGATGAAGGCGCCTGTGGTACGGTTTTCGGCAAACGGATCGAAGGCGATCGGCGACCGCGTCGAGATGTTGCAGATGCCGACTTCGTTCATTTCAAGCGACTTGGCCGCCTCATGGGCAAAGTCGTTGACGTTGACCCGGTATTTCAGGTCGGTGACGGTGGCGCTGGTCTGGTCGGTCTCGGTGCGCAGGATGTAGGAGCGGCCGGGCAGCAATGCATGTTCGTCGAACCACACGATGTTGGCGGCGAACTGGTCGGCGACCTGCGGCCGCGCTGCCGGCGACACCAGCATATTGCCGCGCGAGACCTCGACCTCGTCGTCGAGGACGAGGGTGATGGCCTGGCCGGCGACAGCCTGCTGAAGGTCGCCGCCATGCGAAACGATGCGCCTGACACGGGAGGACTTGCCCGATTTCGCGACGACAACCTCGTCGCCGGGCGCAACCGAGCCGGAGGCGATGGTGCCGGCGAAACCGCGAAAATCGAGATTGGGACGGTTCACATATTGGACAGGAAACCGGAATGGCAATTCGACCGCGGCCTCGTCGACCGAGACAGTTTCGAGATGTTCGATCAGAGTCGGGCCGGAATACCAGTCCGTCCTATCGGAACGGCCAGTAACGTTGTCGCCGTAGCGGGCCGACATCGGAATGGGCACGATCGTCTGGAAGCCGAGTTCACGTGAGAACTGCCCGTAATCCGCGACGATCCGTTTAAAGACCGCCTCGTCGAAGCCGACAAGATCGATCTTGTTGACGGCGAGCACGATGTGGCGAATGCCCAGAAGCGAGGCAATGATCGAATGCCGCCTTGTCTGGCGCAGTACGCCCTGGCGGGCATCGATCAGCACGATGGCGAGATCGGCGGTCGATGCACCTGTCGCCATGTTGCGGGTATACTGTTCGTGGCCGGGCGTGTCGGCGACGATGAACTTGCGCTTTGGCGTGGCGAAGAAGCGATAGGCGACGTCGATAGTAATGCCTTGCTCGCGCTCGGCCTCGAGGCCGTCGACCAGCAGCGCGAAGTCGACGTCGTCGCCGGTCGTGCCATGCTTGCGCGAATCGCGCTCGAGCGTGGCCAGCTGGTCCTCGAAAATCTGCTTGGTATCGGAAAGCAGACGCCCGATCAGCGTCGACTTGCCGTCGTCGACCGAGCCGCAGGTCAGGAAGCGCAGCAGTGACTTTCGTTCCTGCGCCGCCAGATAGTCGCGGACGCCGTCGGTCGGGGCGAGGCTCTTGGCCATGATGTGGCGCATACTCAGAAATACCCCTCGCGCTTCTTCTTTTCCATCGAGCCGGCCTCGTCGCGGTCGATCAGGCGACCTTGCCGCTCGGAAGTGCGCGCCGTGAGCATTTCGCCGACTATCGCCTCCAGAGTGTCGGCTTCCGAGTCGATCGCGCCGGTCAGCGGATAGCAGCCGAGCGTGCGGAACCGCACCATCCGGTTCTCCACAGTCTCGCCGGGCCGCAATTGCATGCGCTCGTCATCCCTCAGGATAAGCATGCCGTCGCGCTCGACGACCGGCCGCTCCTTGGCCAAGTACAGCGGTACGATCGGGATGTCTTCCTGGAGAATGTACTGCCAGATGTCGAGCTCGGTCCAATTCGACAGCGGAAACACCCGGATCGATTCACCGGCAGCGATGCGGGTGTTGAAAATCTTCCACATCTCCGGCCGCTGGTTCTTCGGATCCCAGACGTGCTGGGCGTTACGGAACGAGAAGATCCGCTCCTTGGCGCGCGACTTCTCCTCGTCGCGACGGGCGCCGCCGAAGGCTGCGTCAAACCCGTATTTGTCGAGCGCCTGCCGCAGCGCCACCGTCTTCATCACATGCGTATGGGTGTTGGAGCCGTGGTCGAACGGATTGATGTCGTCACGCACGCCGTCTTCATTGACATGGACCAGGAGATCGAAGCCGAGCTTTTGCTGCATCTGGTCGCGAAAAGCGATCATCTCGCGGAACTTCCAGGTCGTGTCGACATGGAGAAAGGGAAAGGGTGGCTTGGCCGGATAAAACGCCTTGATCGCCAGGTGCATGAGCACGGACGAATCCTTGCCGACCGAATAGAGCATGACCGGCTTGGCGAAAGCCGCGGCCACCTCGCGAAAAATATGAATAGACTCGGCCTCGAGCCGCTGAAGGTGCGTAAGCGCGATGTTCATGGACTGTGAGCGTTCTTTCGTACCCATTTACGGAAGGGCCTGTATCGTCAACGGAGGCGACCTTTAGCCGCCCGGTTCAAGCTGCACTTCCGTATAATCTATTCTCGTGCAGGCGTTCTAGCAGATCGTTCCTGCCCAGACCAATGCAAGACAAGCCTGCGGCCGAATGGTTCGGGAATGAATTTTCCATACAGCCGGCAAAATCGGGAAATTCCTGCTCAGCGACGGATGCCGCTTAGGAGGTGCCGGAAAATATTGGCTAAAGCGCGTCGCGTTCGATCGGCCTCATGCGACGCGCTTTAAAGGCTCTTGTTTTCATGCAGGTCGTTATCGCAAAACCGCTGCACACTTTTGCGCGACATGCATTAGGCTTGGGAGGGTTGAGAGGCAGGAGCCGGCGGTCAGGGTGCTCGCCTGACAGTCGTCCGCCTCATTCAGCCAACGGCCAGCAGCGGCGACGAGATGGCTAAGACGAAGTTCCGATGGGAACAAGTAGCTTGTCACCGTTGTGGTCGATCTCGATCATCTCGCTCTTGCGGCCCAAGCGTTCCGCAAATCCTTTGTGAAAGATGATGGCGTTCATATAGGCAAAGGTCATCGCCAACGCCTCGGTTCGCAGCGGATAGTCGACCAGAGAATGAATGAGAAGAAACGATACCGAGAGGAATGCCGCCTTCTGAAGCGGGTCGCGGCGAACCCTGGCCAATGCAGCAAAAAGCAGTGCGAAATAGCCTACCATAAGTAAGATAGCAGGAATTCCGCCTTCGAAGGCTAGTTCAAGGTATTCATTGTGGGCATGATTTACGTATTGCTTGAAAATCATGCCCTCTCTTTCGTATATTTGGTAGGATTTTTGAAAATTCCCGAATCCGACACCCGTCGCCCAATTATCCTTGATCCCCTCGATTGTGGTTCGCGCAAATTCGCCTCGCCCGAACGCCGGGTCGAGCGCCTGTGCATCCAGCTTGGTCCAAACGCTCATCGTGTAGATCGAAAGCCCGATAAAAATCAGGAGAACGCTGAACCCACTCACCCTTGAACGAGCTGAGAGAAAGATCACGGATAATATTGTGATCGCCAGCCCGATCAGAACACCGGCGCGGGAACCGGCCGCCAAAAGAAGCAGCAAAAGCGCGATCAAACCGAAAGATCCAGACAAAAGATGTCCGCGGAACAGACCGTAATAGACGACGAAGGGGATAGACACAAAAAGCAACGCCGAAAAATGATTCACATTGGCAAAAAGCCCGGCATTGATCGTAAAAGGCAACAGTCCGACGATAGCGACGTCGTCTGAGAGCGAATATTGGATCGCTCCTGCCAAACCATTGCAGATAACCCCCATGAAGAGAAACGGAAGAAGCGCACTGACCTGCTCGGCACGCAGCCGCAATACGGCTAAAAAAAACGCTGCTGCGGCTAAGAGATAGAGCAGACTTTCGACCGTGCGGCCGACCCCAACGCTGATAAAGCGAAATCGGCTTTCTCCGACCCAGGGATCTCCGAGCAGCAGTTCCGGCCGCAACCCGTTGAATATGGCCGCGGGCAGTGGGACAATTTGCAAAAGGATCAACGCCACAGCGAAGACCAGCAGCCACAGGACGGGCCGGGGGATTCTCTGGTCGGGGGTTTGCGAGAAGACAGCCGCGGCCGAAACTATTGCCGCGATCTCGATCAGAGTGTCTGTGTAAAGACCGCTTGCAGTACCACCGCCGATCAGCAGCGATACAAACAGGACCGTGCCAAGGAGATATTTATCCCATTCCGACGGCCGGTCGTTCAAGATGGAAGTCTCTCAATGTTCAATTTGTGCATTACCAGAGTGCCGACATATCGAAATCGCCAGCTCTCGGCAATGGCGGCGGTATCCAGCTTCAACAATTGCATGGGGCAGGCAACCGGTCCGACCGAAAAATCCTGGCTAAAGGTCTGACGATTGAACGTGCCCTCCGGTATATTAAAGCGAGCTATTTCGTTCACCTGATCAACGCATCGGATCGACCAGAATAACTCTTTTGGAAGCTTCAGGTTTCTCGCGGAAGCAATCAACGATATTTTATACGAACCAGGGGGGAGTTCAATATATTGCCCGAGCGCCGCACTCTTGACCGGTGTGTTTAGAAACCGGACGGTCGCGCCCCCCTCGCCCTCGACCGCATCGCGAGACGTTGCAAACGAGATCTCCACCCCGGACTGATTGTTGATCTGCCAATCGAAAGGTTTGTGGCTGGACACCGGCTCGAAAGCACTATTGAAAATATATCCTGCCAGTTTCCGTTCTTCATCGGTAAGGCTGAAAAGAAATAGTCGATATGCTGGCTGATACTCCTTCTGGCTTATATAACCTTTGATCACGGCAGACAATTCGCTTGATGTCGGCGGTGCGCTTGACCCGGTCAAATCGAGCAGCAGCCGATTTGCCAAGTCGAGCCCACCGGGAGTTTTATCAAGGACGTCAAACACACTGGCTCGCCAAGGCGCCTCTGCCTCTATGGCCGTCAGCACGGCCCGGTACCCGTCAGGGTTTGAAAGAATTGCCGGAATGCCTGCGGCGATTGCCGAAAATTGGTCCGGCCATCGCCGCAACAATACGTCGATCTCGCCAACGGCCTTCGGCAAATCACCTGCTTCGATATTGCGGCTAATGGATCTCTGCAGCGCGTGGATCTCTGTTTTGGACAATTTTCGGGCTTGATCGAAAAGCATATAGGCTTCGTCTTTTTCGCCCTGTTGGTATTTGATCTCGCCAATCAGGCTATAGAGACGCGCATCCGCCAGATTGAAGGCGAGCGCGCCTCTGGCCCTGGCAAGCAATGCATCAAGATCGGGAGCATTGTTCGTATCGTTCAGGTCGCTGGTGATTTCAGCTATCAAGGCGTCGACGTTGAACGGATCCAGCGCAAGAGAGACGGTTGGCGTTTCGGTTTCAAGAAATCGACTTAGCCCGATCGAGGAAGCCACCAACACCAGAACGGATGCGACGAACCAAACGCTTGAACGCCGCAGATTTTGCATAAGCGGGCTGGCCTGCTCCATCATCGACTTTGCCCTCAATCTTCGGAGTACTCGTGTCCGTGCCGTAGTTGTAGTACTGATAGTTCATGTATTTGTAGGCGTAGTTGTAGTCGAATTTGTTCACCGCAAACTTTGACATCGCGGCTCCCACTACGTTTGCGCCGGCAGATCGCAGGCGCTTCAGCGCGGTCTTGGCCGACTTGCGTGTCACCTGATTGGTCGAGATGACCATCAACGTGCCCTCAGCGAGCCGGCTGAGAATAGGAGCATCGGAAAGACCGACGACCGGCGGCGCATCGATAATGACAAGATCGAAACGCTTGCCGAGATTGGTTATGATCAGAGCCATCTTCGGTGAGGAGAGCAGATCCGCAGGGTTTGGCGGGATCGTCCCAGAGGTCAAAACGGTCACATTGGGATATTTCGTTGCCCTGAAGATATTCGTCAGATCTTCCTTGCGAACGGTATTTGTCAGCAGATTGCTGAGCCCGATCGTGTTGTCGAGACCAAACAGGCGATGAAGGTTCGGCTTCCGAAGATCGCCGTCGACAATGAGAACTCTTGCGCCAAGAGCCGCAAAATCCTGCCCAAGCTTGAACGATGTGGTCGACTTGCCTTCCGACGGCTCCGAACTCGTGACGACCAGCGATCGTGGCGCGCCTTCCGCACCGGAAAATTGCAGCGACGTTCTAAGCGAGCGATAGGCCTCCGACAGCCCGGACTTCTGATCGGCAATGCTGGCTGAGAGCTCCCGATCGTCGACGAGGGGCAAGATACCCAGCATCGCCAACCCAAGCTCCTTTTCGATCTGCTCAGGACTGGTAAAGGTGTTGTTCAGCAGCTCGATGACATAAATGATCGATGCGCTCAGCGCCAAGAACAGAGCCATCGCGATCGCAAGATTGATGGTCAAGCGCGGCGAGTATGGGCGATCCGGCACCGCCGCGAAATCGACGATTGCCGCACTTTGCGTCTTGAGCTCGGAGCTGACACCAACCTCGTTCAGCTTGGCAATAAGGTTGTCATATTGTGACCTGTTCGAATCGACCTCGCGCTTGAGGATTGTGTATTTGATGTTCTTGTCGTTGAAAATAACCTGCTGCTTTTCCATCTCAGCAAGTTTTGACTTGAGGTCGGCCTCCTTGTTCTGCGCCTCCTGATATTTCAGCCGCAGTGAATCTGTAATGGCAAGCACGCCGTTGTTATAGAGCCGTTGCAACTCCTTGATCTGTGACTGAAGCTGCTGCATTTCGGGAAAACCGGGCTTAAGAATGCCCAGCTTCTGCTGATACTGGCTGGTCAAATCCGCCAGCTTTTCACTGAGCTTTTGCAGACCTTCGCTTTCCAGGACGGGGGCCAAGCTCGAACCGCGGCCTTTATCTATCTGGTCCACCACACGTCCAGCATCGAGACGATCCTGAATCGCAGTCGCAAGTGCGGTGTTCAGCGCCTCGATGTTCGATCCGATCAGCGACTTGTCGTCACCGGTTATCGTGATGCCGGCATCCTTCGCATACGCGACCAGTTCTTCTTCCGACTTCTGAAGCTTCTGCTTCACCTGCAGGACCTGTTCCTGGATGAACTGTCGTGCCAAATCGGATGTTTCGCTGGTCTGGTCGAGGCGTTGGTCAATAAAGCTTTGCGCGACCTGGTTGGCGATGTCGCTGGCATATTTCGGATTCTGATCAACAAAGGTGATCGAAAGCAGGCTGGTGTTGGTGACCAGACTGACCGCGAGGTCGTTTAGAATGCGCTTGATCGCAATCTCTTCACGCTCCTCCGGCGTTTTCTCCTGAATGGAAGGTGACTTGGAAATTCCGAAAGCGCGATACAAGATATTGCCGAGCGAGAAGTTCGGCGTAGGGAAGAGGAAATCCGGTTTTTCGCTCAGGCCAAGCTGGAAGGCAACACGCTGCGCCAGCGCACGGCTTTTAAGCTTTTCACGTGCGGTGAGAAAGGCACGTAGGTCGCTGTTTTCAGAAACCACCTCGATGTCTTGAAATATCTTGGCCGAAGGGACCAGCACTTCCAACTGCGTCGTTGCCTGGTATTTCGGCGTCTGCATCATCGTGATGATGACACCGGCGACAAGCCCGGCTGCCGCCATGATGACGAACAGCCACCGATACTGGACGACGTAAAAGAACAGCTTGAGCGGATTGAAACCCTGTTCCTGCTCCGAATAATCGCGACCGTAGGGGCTGTAGTTTTGCCCGCCGTCATAATAAAGGTCGGCGGACAAGGCTTGGCCATGTCCTGGACCTGCAATTTGATGCTGCCTGTTGCGATCGAGCATGGTGCGAAGTGATCCTATTCGACTGACCGGCTGCGGGCTATATCCCTGGGATGACGGCAATTCGCGCGGCACTGGAGGCTATGCCTAGCGCGTCCTTGAGATTGTTGACCGCAATCTTCGTTTTTGAGGCAAAGACGACAACCTTGTCACCACCGTAGATCCGCGGGTTACGGGCCTTGCCGGCACGAATTTCCTCCACGTTGTAATTTGCAACCAAGGTATTCTGGCCGATATTGCGATAGACGAAGACCTTGCTTGCATCCCCAACCGGGCTGAAATTTCCTGCCAGAGCAATCGCGTCAAGAAGCGAGGAGTTACTCGTCACTGGAAAGATACCGGCTCTGTTGACTTCGCCATCGACGGTTATGCGCTGCCCAATTGACTCCTTGACGAAAATCGTCACATCAGGCGACTGCAGGTAATTGGCGCCGTAGGCCGTCTCGATCTCTTGCTCCAGCTGACGGACGGTTTTTCCTGCCGCGGTAATGGTTCCGATAAGCGGAAGCGATATCTGGCCGCTAGAGTCGACTTGAACCGTTCTGCTCAAATTGTCGACCTGGAATACATTCACTTCGAGCACATCGTTCGGAGACAAAGGCTGCTCGCTGCCGTTCTGGGTATTTTGCGGTGCAGGCAGATCCTTCACTACCTTCAGCGCGCCGCCGCCCGAAAGTGGCGTCGATGACGACGTCAATTGCAGCGCATCGACCGAACTCGAGGAAGCAGATGTCGTCGACGAGGTGCTCGTGCATGCCGACATTGCAAGCGAAGCCAGCAAGACGAGTGTTGTGCCTATGTGGCTTTTTGTGAAATGAAAAATGCCCATCACGCTGTTCCGCCCTTGAATAGGCGGCCCAATCCTCCAAAACGGCCGGCGTTGCCGGCGGTTGGGTTCTTTGGACGTGCTTTGCCGACCGGCTCGATGGGACGGTTCGCCAATATTTCGCCTGGACGTTTCAATACCATGTTGCGGGCCTCGTCTTCCCCACATCGCTTGGCAGCAGCGGCAACCGCCTGTGAAAGCCCAGGGCGCCGGCGCGTGGCGCTATGAGTGTCCGACGCGATGATATCCACCCTGCCCTCGTCAATCAGCTTTTCCGAATAGTAAAGCGCCGTGCGTCCAAAAGCACCAACAATCGAGTCTGCGGTAAGCTGGATAAGGCAGCCGACCGCATTCAACCTCTCGATAACGTCGTAATTCGTTTTGATCCAGGTCAAACGCTCTGGATGAGTAAGAATCGGGATGAAACCGGCGTTTATGAGGCGTAGAGCAAGATCCTCCATTCGTGGAGGCAAGACATGATGCGGCGGTTCGAACAGAAAATAGCGGGACCTGTTCAAGGTCGGCACGCTGCCCGCCGCCAATTGGTCCGGAAGATCCGGCGCTATGTGAACATCGGCGCCGACGTAGAGAGCAAGTGGTATGGCGGCGCTACGCAGCGCCTGGTGCAACTCTTGAACCGCCCGGACAATGTTCGATGTTCCGTTCTCGTAAACGCCCGGCGTCACGTGCGGCGTGCACGCCATGTGGGTCGTTCCGTCGGCCACCGCCAGCCGGGCCATTTCCAGCGATTCGGCGAGGCTGGGCGAGCCGTCGTCGAGACCGGGCAAGATATGGGAATGCAGATCGATCATGGGCGTTTGTGACTGCAGGGAAGCAACGTAGCGACGGCATCCCCCAAAAAGATAAATGCGTCATTCGCAAGACAGCGAGTGACGCATTTGTCAAGTTCATGCGACGCGATGGATGCCAGGTCCCGGCTACCGGCGGACAGAGTTGTCGTCATCATGCAGGCCGATGATCAGCGCCAGATCGGCGGCAAAAGCTGCGCCTGATGTATCGAGCGTTACACACATGCCGCCCTCCCCAGGATTGACTTTGATCGTCGCGTTTACCGGACGGCGTATCTGAAACTTGCACCAACACGAAGCAGCGAAGCAAAGATTGCGAGTCGGCCATGATGCCTGGATGACCGGCACTTCGCCCTTCATCCCGGCATTCGCTAGCCTCAGACATCCGCTTGTCGCCTTGGCCTATGCGATCCAACTGATACGCCGGCTACGACACCAGCATACAGGCCAAGGCCATTCCGTCGCCAGAAACAGACACACAGCAGAAGCGCCATGCGCCTCTGCTGCTGTTGCCCTATCTACGGTCAGTTTAGTCGCTAACGGGTTGGCCGTGGTCATCATCCTGCGATAGACCCAGGCCAAGAGCGCCGAGAGCTACGCCGCCAAACACAATGGCCGGCGTGTAGTTGGTGGTGCTACCGCCGCCCGTTTGGGCGGTGTGCTCAGAACCGAGGACATTGAGGCAAATCTTGTTGTCGACGCGGGAGATGTCGAGGGTCGAATTGGCCGGCACGCTCAAATTGCAGCTGCCGACTTTAACCGAAGCAGACCCCTTGCCGCCAACCACGACGCGGCTGCCGAAATCAAGAGCGCCTCCCGCTTGCGCCGGACCATAGCCAGCCACCTGCGAGATCATCACATCACCATTGACATTCCCGATCGACCCGATCGGATTTACGCCCGTATAGGCAGTTGCACAGGTGCACGATCCATCCTGCGCGAAAGACGACACCGGGGCGAAGCCGGCCAACACAACAACTCCGGCCAACGCACTCTTCAAAACTAGGTTCATCCGCATCAATCCTTCTGTCCCACGTTACCTGAGGCCCACCCAACCATCAAGATAGTCAAATGCGCGTAACAGCTTTTCGCGTCAATTCCAACCCGTTTCGCAGATGCGAGATAATTTTTGGTTTCGGTGTGGTTGATTGAACACACCATTAGTGCATCGAAATGTATCATCTTTACTGCCGGCCGCAATAGAGCGGGTTGCCAACGAGCAATCCGGCGTTCCTCGCAATCGCTCCGAGGCCTTGCACAGGCCGCGGCCGACAACGTCCTGATGTCGTCCACCGGGCCTTTCGTCCGAAGGCAGGAGCTACGAGCCTGGCGCGCAAGACTTGTAGGTCGAGCCCGCCTGCGCGGGCTGCCCGCACAGAATGCCGGCCTCGACGAGCTTTGCGGCCAGATCCGTGCCGTCGGAGGTGAGGCACTGCACGACGACGGCGTCACGGAATTTCGGCGCGACGTTGCCGTCGCATGGCGTCCCCAAGCCTACGGGTTTGCATGTCAAGGCGAGTCCTTGATAGTCCCGGCGCATGGCCTCGGCGACCATGGCGCGCAGTGACTGGGGCTTGGTAAATGCGACGCCGCACAGCACGATCTTGCGGCCGGCGACCCGCAGATCGTCGATTGATTGGATGGCAAGCTTGCCACCGAACGATGTGAGGACTTCCACGGGCTCCGGCGCGGGTGTGCGAATGTTTGTTCCCTTGTTGATAACGACAAAAAGGAAGCCGCCCGCAAATGCCAGCGCGATGAATGCAAGTGCGGCTATCTTCCCGATCGACAATTCCCACTCCCCGATTGAACAATCAACGCGCGCAAACGCGCGGCGGTTTCGGTCTCAGGGCGTCCGTACTGTCCGGCTCGAAGAGCAGCGTCTGGAGCCTGCTCGCGATGCCGCCGAATGTCGGACAGCAACATCGGCACGCCAAGCGCGGCTTCGCCTCTTCAACAGTGGTCGGCGACCCCTCAAGAGGGGACGGGATCTCGGCGCGGCAGCAAGCGCCATATCAAATCAGCCCTTCCCTTGCTTATGGCAAAGGAAAGAAACCAGGCGCCCCGGCCGGCGGTCAAGCAGTGCGGCTACCGCGGCCACGGCGCCGAAGGGCACGGGAGACAAAGTCAGGCGCGCGAGCCCCGAAAGCGGGCCGAAGGCCGCGGCGAGCTTCTCGCGAATTTCGGATGCCGTCATCGGATCGTAATTCATGACCGATTGGAAAGAGTTCATTTCGCGATCGATCGTCAACCCCGCCTCTTGTAGCGCAGCGCGGTAGGCCGTCAGCGTGAAAGCATTCTCTCCGCCATAGAGCTGATGCAGCGGATGAGAGCGCAAAAATGGTTCGAGCTGATTCGGCCCGGATATCACATGGTCGCGCAAGGACAGGAACGTCGCGCCGTCCCGGGAGAGGCGCGCAACTTCGCGGCAGAACGCCGAAAGATCATGCGCATGATGCAGCACTTGCCTGGCAACGACCAGATCATAGCCGGCGGCGCTCAACGGGATAGCTTCGCCGAAGGCTTCGAGCACATCGATGTGCGTGCCTGTCCTTTCGGCAAGCGTCCGGATTGCGGCGGCACCGACAAGCGCGCTGGGATCGGGCTCGACAGCGGTAACCGACCAACCCTCGCGCGCCAGGGCATAAGAGAGGATGCCGTTGCCGGCGCCGAGATCGAGAGCGCGGCCGGCCTTGCGCGGGATCATGCTGCGAACCGCCTGAAACTCCGCACTTTCGTGGTAGCGCCGCGCCGCGGCAACCGGATCATCGAAATAGGCGGCGCGGGCCAGATCTTTCATCGACGGCTCGCTCATGCACCAGCGAACGGCGTCTTCCCATGTCATGGCTGTTTCAGGCATCGGAAAAACCCATCTGCCCGAGCACCCGCGCCCGATTTGCTGCAGCAACTACGCAAGGTGGCACGTTCTTGGTCGCAACCGAACCCGCTCCTGTCATGAAGCCTTCACCAATCTCGCTCTTAAACTCTTAAACACCATTGCCGCTGCCGATCGAATTCTGCGCAAGCCTTCGCTCAAAGAAGATTGAAAAATCTCCTTAGCTGTTGCTCCTTGCTGTATTCGGTGCGGATCATCGCGTGACCGTCCACCGCAATACCCTTCCAGGAGCCATCGCCAAGGGTCCGCTCAATGAGAGCGACGGCGCTTTCGGCATCGTCATAGACTCGCATGGTGTGCCCGTCCACCATTCCAGGCGGATAATTTCCGGCGTCGGTGAGAAGCAGCGCTCGCGCCCCCATAGCCTCAAAGCAGCGCATATTGCCGCGATCGGCTCCCGCCATATCGATGGCGGCATTGATAACGATCTTGGCGCGGCCGAGCTGTTCGTACATCTTCCGTCCAAAAACAGGTGCATTAGCTACGCGTCTTATCGATTTTGGCTGCCGCACGGCCGCAAGCGGCCCGAACCAACCCAAGGGCGTGGCCGCGAGTCTCGAATAGCGCGACTCTTCCAGATGAAACACGACTCGATGCCGTGTTCCAAGTTTCGAAACGGCATCAAGAATGTCGCGGCGGCGTTGATGATGCCGACTGAACCCGCCGAAAAAAAGAACATCTATGTCACGCTCCGGATTGCCGGCGTAAGCGTCCAGCTCAGGGTCGTGAGCCGGAAAGAACTCGGCGGTGCGAATCCCCATGTTCTCGTAGCTGGCCCGGATGGACGGGAAATTCGACACGATAAGGTCATAGGCAAGCAGATCTGCTTTGCCTGGCGCAGCGCGCCAGGCAATTGTTTTTTTGACGTGGTCCGGCAATCGTTTCAGGAACGCGCTGTCATAACGAATTGGATCGAGGTTGTAGAAGACCTCGGTGCGATTTGCTTCAATCTGCGCGAGCAGGATGTCGGCCAGCGTCGTATCGTTGCGAAGGCCATTTTCGTTCGCCCAAGCACGCTGCAAACGCTCATTATCGCCATTCGTAAAGAAAACACCCGGTGCGTTATCCAATACCGGCTTTAATAAATGAGAGGCACCATATCTGTCGCGCAAAAAAACCTCCCTTTGCGCCTCAAATCGATCCTCCGGTTTGGTCAGCAAAGCGAGCCGGGAACTATAGCTCGGAGTCGTGCCAAAATTCTGGAATAGCCTCATGTGCTTCCTCTTTTGAGGTCTTGAAAATGGCACTGGTGGACAAAAGTCTTGATGCCTTGCTCAGGCACATTGGTGGTCGAGGCGATCGCACATCGCAGAGGAATTGTCTCGCAGCGAAGCGGCCTCAATGAAACTGCCACCACGGCAGGCAAGCGGAACTCATAGGATGGAACCGGATGCGGCTAAGCGAACGCCTTTAGTGCATCGGCGACAGCTTCTATCTGGTCTGCCGTCATCTCCGGGAAAATCGGCAGAGACAGGATGCGAGACTGCATTCGGTGCACTACCGGATAATCCTCTGGTTTACCATCAAGATGCGCATAGCACGGCAGAAAGGGCAGACCGCGCGGATAGTTGATTACTGTTTGAATGCCGCGGGATTTGAGGAAAACGGCCAGTTCGTCGCGCCGATCATGGCTTATGACGTAGAGGTGCCAGACAGGATCGCGGTCGTTGCCAATATGGGGAAGGTCGAACCCCGGCAGATCGGCAAGCTTGTGTTGATATTGCGCCGCTATGGCGCGGCGCGCGTCGGTCCAGCCGGCAAGTCGCTTCAACTTCACCGACAATACCGCGGCTTGCAATCCGTCGAGGCGGCTGTTGATGCCTTCGATCTGGTGATCGCCTTTGACGAGGCCGCCATGGCGGGCAAACATTGCCATCCGATCGGCCAACGACTTGTCGGAGGTGACGATCGCGCCGGCATCGCCCATCGCTCCGAGATTTTTCCCAGGATAAAAAGAGAAGCTCGCCGCGACCCCAAACGTACCGACCTGACGGCCTTTGAAGGTAGCGAGATGGGCCTGAGCACAATCCTCAATCACCCATAAGCCATGTTTGGCCGCAACCGCCATTACACCATCCATATCGGCCGGCTGGCCATAAAGATGAACCGGAATGATGCCGACCGTCCGATGCGTGACCTTGTCGGCTAATTTTGCGACATCGATGGTGTATGTGGAAGGATCGACATCGCAGAAGACAATTTTCGCGCCGGCCTGCGTCACGGTTTCGCTGGTCGATATCCATGACATCGCCGGCACGATCACCTCATCTCCCGGTTTCAGCCCGAGGGCCACCATGGCGATGTACAAGGCGTCTGTTCCGTTCGCACAGGACACGCAATGTGGAACACCTATCGCTTCGGCAAACTCTTGCTCGAATTTCTCGACGAAAGGCCCTCGAATGAATGCTGACTGGGAAATGACACTTGCGATCGCAGCATCGATCTCTGGCTTGATGGTAAGATACTGCGCATGCAGATCGGCAAACGGTACATGTGTCGTCGATATTTCCACCGCGTCCATGATGTCTAATCCTGTTCTACTGATCTGAGAAAACGGGCGGGATTTCCTGCATAGATCCCGGGTTTGTCTATGTTTCGGGTGACCACGGCACCGGCGCCAATCACCACATCGTCGCAAATCGAGACCGGCAGGATGGTGGCATTCGAACCGATCGAGACGCTGTTGCCAATGACTGTTTTCTTCCACAATTCCCGACGCCCGCGCGCGGGGCCGCCAACGGAGAACAGGTCGTTCACGAAGACTACACCGTGGCCGACAAAACAATCGGTGCCGATCGTCACCAATTCACAAACAAAGGCATGGGATTGTATCCTTGTTCGAGCCCCAACCGAAACGTTTGCCTGAATTTCCACGAATGGACCTACGAAGACACCATCACCGATCGTACAGCCATAGAGGTTTACCGGTTGCACTACTGTGACATGCTCGCCGAAGGTCACACCTTTGATGCCGACCGATCGAATATCGGACGGTTCGGTAACGGGGGCGCCGGTCACGCCGCGCTCTCTGAGGGCCGCCCAAGACGGCAACGCTGAGGGCGAAAGCGGAGCGGCACCTCTTGGCCGGTCTCGACGGACTCATAGATGGCGGAAATGAGCTCCAGGCTTTTGCGGCCCTGCAGGCCGTCGACCAGGTGTTGTTTGCCGCTGCTGATCGTTTCGACAACATGTTCGTAATAGGCTTGATGACCGAAGCCGTAGACGTTCGGGGGATTGACCGAAAATTTCGTCAAAACCTCGGCGTCGTCGGTTCTGGGCTCCACAAAGTTCCATACTTTCATCTCGTTTACGGCAAAGCCGCCGATCTCCACCGATCCCTTCTCGCCGAGGATAGAGATGGAACCTTCGAGATCCTTCGGCCTTGCGGCTGTGGTAGCTTCGATTATCCCGAGAGCGCCGTTGGTGAACCGCAAGGCAACCACCGCGGTATCTTCAGCCTCGATATTCACCAATGCCGTTCGCGTCATGGCAAAGACGCTCTCGACGTCGCCCATCATCCATTCGAGCAGATCGACGTGATGGCTCGCCTGGTTGGTAAGCACGCCACCATCGAGCGCCCAGGTGCCGCGCCAGGAATCTTGGTCATAATAGGACTGGGGGCGGCACCAGCGGACCCTGACGGTCCCCATGACAAGCTTGCCGAAGCGACCGGCGCCAAGAGCTTCTCGCAATTTGACGACCGGCACGTTGAACCGGTTCTGCTTCACAATGAAAAGCTTGATGCCAGCGACGTCACATGCACGGATCATCGCGTCTGCGTCGGCAAGCGTCAGCGCCATCGGTTTTTCGACGATCAGGTGCTTGCCATAATGCGCGAGTGCAATGGCATCACGAGCATGATTGCCACTTTCCGTCAGGATGACGGCGACGTCCGGCGACTCACGTTCCATCATCTCGTGCATGTCGGCGTAGGCTGGAACACCGTACCTTGCGGCCGTCACCTTCGCCTTGTTGATGTCGACATCGCAAACTGCCGCCAGCTTGGCTCCGGATATCGCGTTCTCTCCCAGCAGTTGAGCGTGGCGAACGGATATTCGCCCGCATCCAACCAGCGCAAATCTCAGCATATTTTCATGTTCCCGTTTTCGTTCAGCGCAATTGCTCGCTCACTGAAGTTTGAAGTTGGCCAAATTTTTGAGGGAAGCCCCGTTTCAAACCGGTGCTGACCCAATGCTTCGTCTGAATCGCGGATCATGCACACATCCCCAGCATCATTAACGAACCACGTGGACACGGTGCAATACTCTAGTCGGCGGGCTTTGAGGCGCTGATGACGAAACCCGAACTGAACACGCTCCAATTCAGCACCGAGCAGAGGTTCTCGAACAATGCGACGCCAAGATAGGCGGGCAAAAAGAACGCAAAATAATCGCTGGCGCGATAAAACGGCATGACGTCGACCTTCTCGAATCCCTGCTGGCGAAATATCTTTGCCATATCCGAGGGAGAGCAGTGGTCAAAAAAGGCGGGGTAGCCGGTAACACCAACTGCAGCCGGTCTAATGTACGAAATCAGCCGTTTCTGCAGGACTGGTCCGACGAGCCGCAGCGCGATCGAATACGGATGCCACTTCGAGGGCATATAGTGATGCATCACACCACCGGGCTTTAGCACCAAAAACATCGAACGCGCTGCCGCCTTATTGTCCGGCACATGCTCCATCAATGTGATCGAAATGAGCATGTCTGCCTCGACGTTGACCGGCTGCTCGATCGACTGCACGATAAATCGATCGTAGACGGTATAGCAGTCGGGCCTCTCCTCGATATCGAGGCCAATATAGCTAAAGCCGTGGCCGCGCTGCAAAAGTGGCCGATCGATCCCGCCGACCTCGAGGACCGAGGAAGGACTGAGGCGCGTAATGTCGTCAGCGATACGCCGTTCGAGCTCCGCTTTGTAGGACGCGGCCCCGAAAACCTTGGGAAAGCGGCGTTCCAACCACGCGGCGGCGTTCCTGTTCCAGCCAATGAACTTCTTGAGAATCACCCCACTCCTTTTCGTACCAGAGGTTCCTACCAGAGGTTTTTACTTATTCGAGCGGCCAGCGCCACACCTCGATAGACCGGCGACCCGCAACCCAGGCACATCGCGACCCGCGTTAACACCTAAGGACGAACTGGATGCGCCTTTAGTGCAGGGTGATCGCGTCGCTGCTTATCTGTGCCAGCGTGGCGTGGCGGCCGTTCGCCGTCAGCGGATAAGTGCGCCCCTGGCATTCCACATTGGCCGTGGAGACGTCGCTTTCTGCCTGCCAGGGGTTGATTACCAGCGCTACGCAGCCCTCCTTGCCGACATCGAACACACGCACCAGCGGACGTTTCTCCCGCCAAAGCACGTTGGCAGGCTCCCCCGGAACGAGGTGCCCCCTGCCGATCAGTCCGGATACCGACGACAGGCGGGACAGAGTATGGGTGAACAATGGCAGTTGCGAATATGGCAAGGGATCGCCCGGTTTGACGGCAAGCTCATGACCCCACAACACAACGGCGCGAGCCCCGCTGAAATAAGGGACCAGCGTCATGGCTTCGACAAGGTACGGATCCACCAAGGGCGTGGTTTGCCGCCAGTCTGGGCCGTAGTAGCGCAGCCATAGATAGGCAAAAATCGGTTTGCCGCTCATTTGCTCCGATCGATAATAATTTTGCTCAATGTGCGTCGCTATGTAAAACATTGAATCCGGCTTCGCGTCCGGAAGATATGCTTCGGTAACAATAAAATCAACGTAAGGATCTATGCTCTTCCACATTTTTAGATCGAAACTATGCTTCTCGGCGAAGTCCTTGGCAGTGTAATCTCTAATCTTGGCCGTCTCTTTGGAAAATGGCTGAGGCCCGAAGATGCCAATGACTGCGTCTTTGTAACGCTCGCGGGTCCACTTGACCGGCAGCGCGAACCACGTCGCCCATTCCTTCCAGTACGCGTCCTCGAACTCGGCAAACAATGGGAAACGTTGCCCGTCGATAGCGTTGAATATCCAGGCCTTCAATGCCGACCGCTGAAATACAAATTCTATGTCGTGAACGTAAATTCCACCGGGAGAAGGAGGGTTAATATCGATGTTCCGCCTGACGATACGCTCGAAGAAGTCAGGCTTTCGCCAGGGGTTCGCATTCAGTTTCCCCAGAAACGCGTCGATGTTCTTCCGCTGCTGCCCGGGATAATCGGCGAACGTGTTCTGGATCGTCACCGGCAGAAATCCGTGGCAGAGCGCCGCCGCGGCATGGATACCGCCACCGCTGTCGTAAACGTTCCAGTACGCCTTCAACTCACCTTCCAGCTTAAATGCCTGAACGTGGTCCCACCCGGGCGCAGCCGGGCACTGTGGCGCCGATCGGGCCTGCGGTGCGTGCACCACCGTCAGCCATGTCGAAAGCACAGCGACGGCTAAACCAATCTTCAAAAACCCACTCATCCTTGGCCTATCCGTCCACAGATGCTGATCGACAACGCCGCGAGGGGTTCCAGCCTACAGAGCGTTGCTGCGGCCCAAATCGACAAGTTGGCCGCGCGCATATCTACGGACTGGGTACTCGTACACAGCGACCCGGAGATCGCCCACAAGCCGGGAAACTACGCCGCCTTTCCTGTACTCTCTCGTGACGCTCATATTGTAGGAATCCACACATTCTTCGCCCCGGAGGCTGGTCTATCCGTGATCCGCGCCAACATATTGATGCCGACGATTTTCAAATATTATAACCCCAAATGTTAGCCACACCATTGGGTCGAAAAAGAACAACTTCAGTACAAGAAACGGAAAAAACAACAAAACAAAAATCCCTCCCCAACGCCGGAATAGCTGAATAATTGACGCGAGCAATATTAATATGGACGGTATTATTCCCAAAAAGAAGAACATATTGAATATAAGGCCAAGGTCTTGTGGCGACAAACAGTAATCGCAAAAAGTTTTTGTTATCGGAGAGCCAATAAGCATCCCCTCACCCGCGGAATCTTTCCAGGCATCAAATGCCTGGCCTTTATAATAGCCGGATCCTCCCTTTTCTTCGACAGTGAAGCGGCTACTGAAGTATTCTACATACTGAGATTCAAAAAGCTGCGGCGCTATCAGCGGTACTGAGATGGTGAGCAGCGACACCGAAAACAATACTAACGAGACGCGGAGAATTTTTGGAACGTGACGATTGAGCATCGTGAACTCAATTGCAAAACAAGCGATATAGACCGCGGCACCGACTACTGCCCATGCAGCTAAGGTCGCTACCGTGCTGAGCATTGCGAACAAATCTAAGAAGTTAACGATCCGTCGCCTGAAGAGACATCTCAACAAGACGAGTACATAGATAATGTTCGAGTAAGTTCCGGGCTCTATCTGAAATCCAGAAAGACGAACCTGGTTCATCATCACGCCGGCGCGAGAAGCACTGAATGGAAATACAATTCCATGCAAATCGATGATTTTTCCGAACAGAAGAGAAATGGCGAGAGCCACAACCAAGCCGGCAACGTTGAACACAAGATAGGCTCGGATCAGGAATTCCAACCGTTCGCGCCAGGCAGTACGAGTAACCACGCCGAACGCCACGCCCCAGATCATGAAAGCGATGGCCATTAGGGAAGTTCGTGAAAAGCCGCCGATATTAATGAGGAGGACATAGAGAAAGAACCCAGAAGCCACTGCAATATTGCCGTGATAGGCAGACATCCCAAAGCGACCGACCATTAAACAAAGGAACATCACCGCGGCCAGCGAACGAATGAAGAATGCAACACCTCCCGCACTTGGATCGCTGCTGATCTCAAGCGAGGTGGCGATCAGGGTGAAGAGAGGAAAAAGAAGGAGCCAATCGAACGGGCCAACCGCTTCGAAGCTGGCACTCCCACGGTAGCCGCCCAACGTCGGATATGGTTTCGACACACCTAGCAAGACCGCGCCTGCATCGAATGGAGAAGGTCGATCAGTTCGCCGGCGTTCGAAGCTGAGCCAAAGCGGGTCCGCCAAGTCTCACGTGGAGAGGCGCGCGCCAAATCGCCGCCAGGCGAAAGCGCCTGAATCACGCGCAGGCCCAGGGACTCTGGATCGAGTGCTTCGTCTGCAGAGACAAGCAGTCCTGTCTTGCCGTCTATCACCGCTTCCGAAGTGCCGCCGACGGCGGTTGCGACCACTGGTATGCCGAACGAAATAGCTTCCATGATCGACACCGGAATGCCCTCGGACGAACTCAAGTTGATGAACACGTCGACGTGGTTCTCCCGGTAGAAACTCATCACGTCCGAGTTAGCGGTTTGCCCCCACAACTTGACGTGAAGATTACGGCTTTTGTTTTTCAGGGCGGCATTGACCTCCGTGAGATCCCCGCCACCAAAATGGTGCCACGAAACTTTCCTGTGCTCTGCCAGGACGCCAACCAGCGCAGCGATGAGATGCACCCTCTTCAGCGGTATGACGCTGGAGCAGCTGACTATTGTCAAGGACGTATCTTCAGCCGTGCGCAGTGGAGTTTGACCGCTGTCCGGCACACCGAGACGATTGAGGGCAAAATTGGAGGTAAGCGCGCCTGGCCATTTCGACTTGAAATATGCCAAGCCATGCTCGGAGATGAAAAGATTTACAGCGGCGGACGACGCGATCTTCTCCCGCCACGGAAAACATCGCGCATTCCTATACAGATATGCCCCAGTTTCTGCCGCATGTTCGTAAAGATCCGACCCGTGATACCGGACTGCGCAGGGAACACCCGCTTGTGCCAGCAGAGGGATTGCCAGGGAGGGAACGTGGCCCCAGTAGCTGTAGGCAACCGTTTCGGACGGCGCATCGAGAGCCTTTTTTACCGCGGGAGACCGCTCGAGCGCCGCGCGGTACATGGCGTACAAAAGAATGCGGTATGCCTGCGCTATATGAAATCGCCCTTGGCGGCGGGGCAGAGATGCAAGTTCCGAGCAGAAGAATGACCATGTTCGGAATTTCAGGAGTTGCAACAGGTAAAATGTTAATCGCGACCGCTGCGAGCCCCAGAGCGGGGTCTCAACGGTGACGTTCTCCGGCACTTTCCGCTTTGCCCCGACGCCGCCTATTGGAACAATTGAAATGCGCTCAAAACTTTGGCTGAGAAAGGGCATCTCCGGACCAATGAAAGGCTCAATATGGTCGTAAGGGTACTTGATCGTAAAAAGAAGGAGATGTTTTCTCACAGATCAAGCCCTTCGGCGCTGGGAAAGCGATTCGTGCCGGCGATGGGAAATGATCCAGGGGTTCGCGACATCACAAAAAACAGAACTATAAGACAGATCATGTAAGGCATTGAAATATATATCGAGGTGGAAACAGCGCTCCCCAACGGCATTCCGAGCCAGGCGGGTACAAAAAAACCACCAACGAAAAGAACGTTCTGAATGACAGAAAGGATCAAGGCTAATTTCTGTTGGCCCGCAACGACGGGCACCGGCGCAAGAGATGATAACACGAGATGAACCGCGACATACGGCGCAAATAACTCAGCCAACTGGCCCGACGGCAACCACTGCGATCCAAGTACGAGAGAAAATAAATCGGCGCCGAAAAACAACAAAGTTAAGAGCAATATTGCCCCAATTGTGACTTGCACTACTATCACTCGAAAAACAACACCATCAAATCTGCCCGCTTTTTTCAATTGTTGATGGGCCTCAAGAAACAGAACTTGCGAAATAGCCGCGCTGATAATCCCGGCGGGCAGCATAACAATACGCTGCATCATGAAATATTGCCCAGCTTCTACTGAAGAGAACCTTGCACCGATAATTGCGATCAGGGTAAATCCACTAAGGCTATTAATCAAAAAATGCGGCAAGCCAAACTTCGGGAACAAATGATACCGGCTAGCAACTAACAAGAGAGCTTGCCTCGATCTTCTATTAAAAAAGTTTAGTCGAAGATCCGATATATATAGCCACCGGCGAGATGACAGAAGTATCGCTGCGGCAAGGCCTGCTGCAATAGTTTCTCCGATTATCAGGCCCCATGCTCCAGGCAAGATGGTCAAGCCCAAAGCGACTTGTATCAGAATTGCGATCATTGCCTTGCAAAAGCGACTGACTGAGACATCCCTGTAATTCTGCCTCCGTGAGGCCAACATCGAGAATGTAACGGCAAGAGAGACAAAAAACGCCGTAATGCATGTCATTGGCCACGCAAGACCGAGCGATGCGCCGAAGGCAAGGTCCAAGTCATGCGCGAATACCGCCAATACGAGCGCACCGACCAAAGCAGAAAAAGCGGCCAGGCCGACACACAGGGCCGTAAGCGGACGAATATGCCTTTCCTCGGCGACCATGATCGCCTGCTCATAGCGCGCGGCGAAGCACGTCCCGAGCAATTGGCTGCCAAGAAAGAATATGGCGAACAGGCCAAAGTCTCGTGCGTCGAAAACATGCGCCAGAACCGGTACAGCCATGATCCCAAGGAGCTGCGCCGAAGCGGCACCCAGGCCCAAGGTCATCGTGTTCCTGAGCAGTTTCAGATTCGAGTTCATGCTGGAATTGCGTCGAATCTGCGAGACCACGACGGACAGCAGCCCGGCCGCACGTACAGCCTGGTCATCCTCGCCTAACCTCGCCGCGCGAAAACGAACTGCCGGATTTTCCGCGCCGGTTTCGCAATAAGCGCGTAGTCGACGGGGCCGGATCCGAGCCAACGGCGCCTGGCACGCAACGCTTCGAGGTTGTGCCCGATATGCGAACGGAAGCTCCTTGTGCTGGCTCCCCCGATCATCATGTCGACGAGGACCTGATCGATTGTCGCTATCCTGAATCCGTGCAGCTCGACGGCCCTCAGCATCCAGTCGTAGTCGGAGGAGACTTTCAGCGTCAGATCGAACGGCCCGTTCTTTTCGGCAACGGCGCGCCGGACATAAAAGGTCGGGTGGGCAGGCATCCAGCCGGAGCGGAACCCATCTTGCGGCCTCGGCTCCGCCCGCCACCGGCGAACGACCCGCTTGCTTTGGTGATTTTCGACGAAATCGAGGTGACCGTGGACAATGTCGCTTTCGGCAAGCGCCTCGCTGATCCGGCCGAGCACGGAAGCGTCATGAAACGCGTCGTCCGCGTTAAGGGCGCCGATTGCCTCGCCGGTGCAAAGCGCAAGTCCCTTGTTCAGCGCGTCGTACATGCCGCGGTCGGGCTCGCTGATGATCTGCAGTCCTTGCCCGGCATAGGAGCGGACAATCGCCAGCGTTTCGTCGGTCGAGGCTCCGTCGATGACGATCAGTTCCTTGTCCTGGTGATCCTGGGCAAAGAAACTGTCGAGCGTATGACGGATTGTTGCCGCCGAGTTCCAGCAGACCGTTAGAACGGAAATCTTCATGTTCGCGGGACTTTTCGCAGCTACCGGGCCGCTTTGCGGTTGTGCTCTTCGTCAAGCCGGCGATGCTCGAATTCGCGCGCCACCACCTTGAGGTCGGACTGCACCATCTCGCGCACCATCTCATCAAGCGACGTCGTCGCCTTCCAGCCGAGGACCCGCTCCGCCTTCGAAGGGTCACCGAGCAGCAGGTCGACCTCGGTCGGCCTGAAGTAGCGTGGATCGACCTCGACCAATATCTTGCCGGACTTGGTGTCGACGCCCTTTTCGGCGACGCCCGAACCGTTCCACTGGATGCGAACCCCAACCTCGGCGAAGGCGAGTTCGACAAATTTCCGAACGGAGTTCTTGATCCCTGTGGCCAGCACGTAGTCGTCCGGGGCTTGCTGCTGGAGGATCCTCCACATGCCTTCGACATAGTCGCGTGCATGTCCCCAATCGCGCTCGGCGGAAAGGTTGCCGAGATAGAGCTTGTCCTGAAGGCCCAGGCTGATGGCAGCGGCGGCTCGGGTGATCTTGCGGGTCACGAATGTCTCGCCCCGCATCGGGCTTTCGTGGTTGAACAGAATTCCGTTGGAGGCGTGAATGCCATAGGCCTCGCGGTAGTTCACCGTGATCCAGTAGCCATAGATCTTTGCCGCCGCATAGGGCGAACGAGGGTAAAAAGGCGTCGTTTCGCTCTGCGGGACTTCCTGCACCTTGCCATAGAGCTCGGAGGTCGACGCCTGATAGAAACGCGTCTTTTTTGTCAGGCCAAGCAGCCGGATGGCTTCCAGAAGGCGCAATGTACCGATCGCGTCGGCATTCGCCGTATATTCCGCGGTCTCGAAGCTCACCTGGACATGCGATTGAGCGGCGAGATTGTAGATCTCGTCCGGCTGCACTTCCTGGATTATGCGGATCAGGTTCGTCGCATCCGTCATGTCGCCATAGTGCAGTGAAAAATTGACGCCGGTTTCATGCGGGTCTTGATAGAGATGATCGATACGGCCCGTATTGAAAGACGACGACCGCCGCTTGATGCCGTGGACTGCGTATCCCTTGGCGAGCAGGAGGTCGGCGAGATAAGCACCGTCTTGGCCGGTAATGCCCGTAATTAGCGCGGTTTTTCGGCTCATTTCATACCCTTCGGCAGCTTCAGAAACATGACCGCCAAGCACTGTCCTGGCGCTGTGTTCGACAGCTAAATTTCGATGGAGGCAAAATTCAGAACGGTCTCTATCGAGATCCGAACCCACTTAGCAGAGTTTTCAGCGTTCTCAGCACGATAACGAAATCAAGCCACGGCGAGAAATTCTTGATGTAATAGAAGTCATAGTGCAGCTTCTCGGTCTCGTCGTCATCTTCCGACACATACCCTTGATTCACCTGAGCCCACCCGGAAATTCCGGGGCGGACGATATTTCGGTAGCGATAGAATGGCAACGCCACCGAATAGTGGGATGACAACACTGTCGCCTCAGGGCGAGGCCCGATCCAGCTCATTTCCGAACGAACGATGTTTATCAACTGCGGCAGCTCGTCAATTCTGCTTCGGCGAAGGAAGCGGCCGAGCCGGGTCACCCTGCTGTCACCCGGCTTGGTGACGGCGAGACTGCGAACGTTTGCCGCCTCTGGTTCACTGACGGTCATCGTCCGGAACTTGTAGACCGTGAAGGATTTTCCGCCGAAACCGAGGCGCTCCTGGCGAAATATGGCGGGTCCAGGAGACTCCAGCCTGATCATCAGCGCGATCAACAACAGCAAGGGCGCCAGCACAATCAGCGCCAACAGCGCACAGACCCAGTCGATCGCCTGTTTGATCTTGATATAAGCCTGGTTGGGATTGATTGAGCCCAGCGTGTTTTCGGACAAATGCTCGATTTCGACGCGACCAGTCAGCGATTCGGTGATTTGCTTGACATGGTAGACCGGTACTCCCGCAAGCGCCCGGTCGGCAATGTAGCGCTCCCAATCGTCGGACAGATCGGCGCGCAGATCGGCAACCACGCCGTTGACGCGATCAATGATCATGTCAGGGGAGACAAGCCAATGCCAGTTCACCCCGCCTATCTCGTCTAGACGACCAACGGCGCCGCCTGGAACCACAGCAAGACTGTAAGGATCAAGGCGCCGGCTTACGATAGTCAGAACAAAGTACCAGAGAATTGACAACGTCAAGCTGCTAGCCGCCTGGAAGCCGCTATATTCAATTCGAGATAAGAAAATGACTAAATAAACGAACCCATATGACAATGCAAATGTCGGAAATATGTATCCCGAAGCTGCAATACCCGGGAAATTACCTATCCGCCGAAAGGAGAAGTAACCTATTGTATGCGCGACAATACCCGCAAAGATCGTAATCTGGAGGTTTGTGTAATATGCAAGGGATGGGTCAACGAGAATCCGGATCAGCGCGGGAAGCAGGATTGCGAACGCCAAACCGCCCAGGAGTTGAAACCTGACCCTGTGCACAAGGTGCCGCTGTCTCGGCCGATTCATCATGGCTATGTTCAAGTTAAAACGCTCTCTTGCGGACTACCAGATGTTCTCTGCAGAACCCTGGCAATTCGAACTCCAGGTTGCTGGACATTTACTGGACAGGATGCCGCTCTCGGCCAACGCTTGAATAGGCTATGCCTTCCTTCACGACGTCCTCGCCGCGGTAGACGTTTCGCAGGTCGACCATCACCGGCGTCGCCATGAGCGCACGGAGCCGCTTGAGATCCAGCGACCGAAACGCATTCCACTCGGTGACGACGACGATAGCATGCGCGCCGTCAGCCACCGCATAGGCGCTTTCCCCGAATTCAATGCCCTCGATCATCTTGCGCGCCTGCTCCATGCCCACCGGATCATAGGCCTTGATCGAAGCGCCTGCGTCCTGGAGTGCCTGAATGATGGCCAATGAGGGGGCATCGCGCATGTCGTCGGTGTTCGGCTTGAAGGTAAGGCCGAGAATACCGATGGTCTTGCCGCGAACCGATCCGCCGCAGGCCTCGACCACCTTGCGCGCCATCGCCCGTTTGCGCTGGTCGTTTATCGAGACCGTCGTTTCAATAAGCCGCACGGGGCTTGCCGCGTCCTGCGCGGTCTTGACCAGCGCCAGCGTATCCTTCGGGAAACAGGAGCCACCGTAGCCCGGCCCGGCATGAAGAAACTTTGCGCCGATGCGGTTGTCCATGCCGATGCCGCGCGCAACGTCCTGCACATCGGCTCCCAACCGCTCGCAGAGATCGGCAATTTCGTTGATGAAGGTGATCTTCATGGCCAGAAACGCGTTGCCGGCATATTTGGTAAGCTCCGCCGTACGCCGGCTCGTATAGAATATCGGCGCGACATTCAACGAGAGCGGACGGTAGATCTCGCCCATGACGGCTTTGGCCCGTTCTGCATCGGTCCCGACAATGATGCGGTCGGGCCGCTTGAAATCCTCGATGGCCGATCCTTCGCGAAGAAATTCCGGATTGGAGACCACCGCAAAATCGGCGGCTGGATTTTGCTCGCGAATGATCCGTTCCACTTCATCGCCGGTACCGACAGGAACGGTCGATTTCGTCACCACGACCGTGAACCCCTTGAGTGCGCGACCGACTTCGGCGGCCGCGTCGTAGACGAAGGACAGATCGGCATGGCCGTCGCCACGCCGCGACGGCGTCCCCACGGCAATGAATACGACATCCGACTGGGAAACGGCATCCGCCAGATTGTCGTCGAAACGCAGGCGACCTTGCGCAGTGTTGGTTGTAACGAGGTCGTCGAGGCCAGGCTCGTAGATCGGTATCTTGCCGAGCTTGAGCATGGCAAGCTTTTCCGCATCACGATCGACGCAGCAGACCTGATGGCCAAAGTCGGCGAAACAGGCGCCCGAGACGAGCCCTACATAGCCGGCGCCAATCATTGTTATTCGCATATCGCGTTTCTCATTCAGCGCCGATGAGACGATCTCGCCGGACAGCCTATTACCAAAGGACGGCTACCGCACTCCCGGGTGAAAACCCGAGAGCCCATCCTACAACAATTTGCATCGCCTCGCCGCAACTAGACGTTGGCGATTTATGCGATTGCTACGAGATCCCTGGCATCAAGGTCGACAGGGATCTCGCCATTCATGATGGCCACCAGAACCCGAGCCCTTCCGGCTGGATCGAGCCGGTCAAGGCGACCGATCATTTCCGCGAAAGGGCCGGAAAGGATCCGGACCGAAGCACCGGCTGCGAGGCCGCCGCTGAAATCGAGCAGGCCGTGCCTGCCGGTTAACGCAACGAAGCGCTCTACCAGACCCGAGGGGACCGGCAAAGGCCGGTCGCCTTGCGTGACGAGGGAGCGCACACCGAATGTTCCGTTGACGGAGCGCCAACGTTGCAGCGCGAGGTCGAGGGCGATGAACATATAACCCGGGAAATAAGCTGCGGACCGTGTCTCGAGCCGCCGGGCATGACGCACGGTTTTCTCGTAGCGAGGCACAAACGGCTGAAATCCCTGGATCCGGAGATGCCGTTCGGCGACATGCTCCTTTCCAGGAAAGACCGAAGCAGCGTACCAGCGGGTTGCCGGCGCGGCGGTCGGCTGCGGCGACGGGATGTTCGCCTTGTTCGTCGTTTTTTCCGCGCTAATCACGTGTCTCCCTCTCAGGGCGGGCGGCCATGTCGGCGCCAAGGGTTACGACAGTGTGTCGATGCCAGCAAGCAACCATGCCGCGAGAATCAGGACGGTTCATCAAAAAATTGCCTGCGAATTGTCCATGAATTAGCTGTGCCTAAATAATCATCGAGCCGCTTCTTTTTCAGCTGCCCGACATCGGGCAATTCGCTGTGACGCGTAGCTCTTCGGTTACATTGGCGCGGCGACCCCGGTTGTCCCGGTGCTTAGTCGACCGACTTGAAGCTAATGTGACGGGTCGCCAGCATCTCGTTGCGCCCGCCGGCGGCAGGATACCTGCGGAGCCATTCCGGTTTGCGATAAAAAGCTGTTTCGACAGGCCGTCACCGAGACACAACTGCCAGTAAGCCGCGGGACCGAGGTCAAGGCACAGCGATGCCGATTCTTGACCGGCTTCACGAACGCTTCAGCAACGACCAGACAGCCGGCACCAGGCTCGCAGCCAGCGCGACCTTGATCAGATCACCGACGATAAAGGGCAGCACACCGAACTGCCACGACTTTTCCGGGCCGATCAACAGTGCCAGCCAGGCAAAGCCCATCGCCATCATGACGATCTCGGCCACCAGCATCGCATTGAACAGCTTGATAGGATGGCGATCCCAGCCACGGTCGGCGGCCCAGCCGACGATCGCCGCCATGACGACGAAGCCGGCCAGATAACCGCCGGTCGAACCGAGCATGTAGGCAATGCCGATGCCTTTTTCCGGCGTGCTCTGGAAGACCGGAACGCCCAGTGCGCCCTCGGCCATGTAGAGAAGCAGCGTGGCGACGCCGAGGCGCATGCCGAACGCGGCGGCAATCAGCAAGACAGCAAGCGTCTGCATCGAGATATCGACCGGTCCGAGCACAACCTTCGTCTTGGCCGACAAGATCAGCAGCAGCGTTCCGGCGATCGCCAGCAAAAGCTGGCCCGCCAGCCGGGCCGCGCCCTTTTCAGGCAGAGCGAGAGAAATAAGCGGACGCATCGTCGTTGCAATTGCCATGGTCTTCCCCGTTCCGGATTGCCGCCGAACGCGGCCTTGCGTTTTCCTATATTGGCTTCCGTGCTATGCGGCAATCGGTTTTGCCCTCCCCCCAAAAAAGGTCGCGACGTTCGCATGGCGCTGAAATTCGATACCAGCTTCGACCCGGCCTATGGTCGGGGCGTGACCGTTGCGCCAGACGTGCTTCGGATCACGGCCCGCAATCCAAGCCCGTTCACCTTTCACGGAACCAACAGTTATATCGTCGGGCGCGAGACGCTGGCTGTAATCGATCCGGGTCCGGATGACGAGGTGCACCTTCGAACGCTGCTCGAAGCGATCGGGACCAGGCCGGTCAGCCATATCTTCGTCAGCCACACGCATCGCGACCATTCGCCGCTGGCGGCACGACTGAAGCAGCACACAGGTGCCGTGACGTTGGCGGAAGGCCGGCATCGCCCGGCGCGGCCGTTGCAACCCGGCGAGGTCAATCCGCTCGATGCCAGCGCCGATATCGAGTTCGTTCCAGACATCCCGCTGCCGGACGATATGGTGATCGATGGCGACGGCTGGGCGATCCGGACGGTGCTGACGCCCGGCCATACCGCCAATCACGCGGCCTTCGCACTGGAGGGGACTGGCATCCTTTTTTCGGCCGATCACGTCATGGCGTGGTCAACCACGATCGTCGCGCCGCCGGACGGCGCCATAGCCGACTACATGACATCGCTCGATCGGCTGATCGAGCGCGACGACCGGCTGCTGCTGCCGGGTCATGGCGGGCCGGTGATCGAACCGCGCAACTTCATGCGCGGATTGAAAAGGCATCGCAAAATGCGCGAACGGGCGATTCTGGAGCGGATCAACAGCGGCGACCGCACGATCAGGATTATGGTGGAGGCGATCTATCGCGATACCGATCCGCGCCTGCATGGCGCGGCCGGCCTGTCGGTGCTTGCGCATCTGGAAGACCTGGTGGCGCGCGGTCTGGTCCACACCGACGGCGCGCCGGCTATTGACGGCATCTATTCGCCGGCAAAGTAGTAGCCTTCGGATATCATTCTGCCGGCGCCACGCCCACCTGGCCGGCGACTTCCTGGTCGAGCTCGGCAAGGAAATCGGTGATGCGCGCTGCATTGTCGCCAAGGTCGTAGCGGCCGTAACGCGAGGCCGAGCGCATATCGACAATGACCGCGTCGCCATCGTCGGTCACGCGGATGGCGACATCGGCGGGAAGGCCAAGCAGGAAGCTCTTGGCCAGCGCATCGACCGTCACGTCGCTTTGCCCTGCTGCGTCGGGAAATGGCGCCGCGCGTTGCCAGCCCCGCCGATCGAGCACGGTTTTGACCGCCTCCAGAACGCGGTCGAAAGGCAAGGTGTAGCTGCGTCCGGTAACAAGCGGATAAGCTTCGGTTTGCAGGCGCTGCTCGCCGGGTGTCGGCGGCAAAAGCTCGTTCATATCCATTGTCCGGGTAGAAATATCGAGCGCCGGCGGGTCGTCGAAATCCGTCGAGATGTCGCGCAGCGGCGGATAGGTCGCTGCCCAATAGGCCGCGACAGCGTAAGGGATGAGCACCAGAAGCGCCAGCAAGGCGCCGGCGGTCAGGTCGTGGCCGCCGCGATCACCGAAATTCCACAATCGCGCAAAGGCAAACCCGGCGAACAGAAGCGCAAACGCCGCCAGCAACGCGACAATGCCGAGCACCCACAGGAATGTCGGCGTCTCGACGAGGTCATATCGGTAGCCGATGAGCACCGTCAGCAGCAGGACCGCCGAAAAAGCGCCGGTGCGCCGCGACCAACCGGCAGCCCTCGATGTCTGTCGCTCGGCAATTACCGTCATTGCTTTCCGCGCTGCCCCAACCCGAACAAAGGCATAGTGCCTTTCAGCGGCGGCTTGAAGGCACAAAGACGCCGCATCTCCAGTCAATCCGTCGGCAGATGATAATCCCGGAACTGCTGACGCAAGGTAATCTTCTGGATCTTGCCGGCAGCGGTGTGTGGGATTTCGCCGACAAAGGCGACGTCGTCCGGCATCCACCACTTCGCCACCTTGCCGTCCATGAAGGCGAGGATGTCCGTCTTGGTCGGCTCCCTGCCCGGCTTGCGGACGACCACGAGCAAAGGCCGCTCGCCCCATTTGGAATGCGGAATGCCGATGGCGGCGGCCTCCGCCACGTCCGGATGGCCGACCGCGAGGTTCTCGATCTCGATGGTCGAGATCCATTCGCCGCCAGACTTGATCACGTCCTTGGCGCGATCGGTGATCTGCATGTAGCCGCCGGGGTCGATATGCGCGATATCACCGGTATCAAACCAGCCTTGTTCATCGAACTGTTCGGATCCGATGCCGCCATAATAGGCGCGCGCGACGGTCGGCCCGCGGACCTTGAGTCGGCCGAAGGTCTTGCCGTCCCATGGCAGTTCGTTATCGTCGTCGTCCGTTACCTTCATTTCGATGCCGAACGGCGTAAAGCCCTGCTTCTGCTGGACGGCGAGGCGGGCGTCACCCTTCAGCCCGGCATAGTCCGGCTTCAGGGTGCACAGCGTGCCGACCGGCGACATCTCGGTCATGCCCCAGGCGTGGACGACCTGGACATCGTAATTGTCCTGGAACTTCGTCGTGATCGCGCGTGGACAGGACGCGCCGCCGATGACGACTTTCTGCAGATAAGGTAGTTTCTTGCCGGTCTCTTCCAGATGCTGGAGAAGCATCATCCACACCGTCGGCACGGCGGCGCTGAAGGTTACCTTCTCGGTGTCGAGCAGCTCGTAGATCGAAGCGCCATCCATCTTGCAGCCGGGCATGACCAGCTTGGCGCCAATCATCGGCGCGCTCTGGGCAAGGCCCCAGGCATTGGCGTGAAACATCGGCACGACCGGCAATATGGTATCGCGCGACGACAGGCCCATGGCGTCGGGCATCGCTTCGATCATGGCGTGCAGCACGTTCGAACGATGGCTGTAGAGGACGCCCTTCGGGTCGCCCGTCGTGCCCGAGGTGTAGCACATGCCGGCGGCGGTGTTTTCATCGACTGTCTTCCAGGCGAAGTTGCCGTCGGCTTGAGCAAGCCATTCTTCATAGGCAACGACATTGGGCAGCGCAGTCTCGGGCAAATGCACCTTGTCGGTCAGCACGATAACCTGCTTCAGCGACTTGACCGCGCCGGCGATCTTTTCAAGCAGCGGCAGGAAGGTCAGGTCGACGAAGATCGCCTTATCCTCGGCATTGTTCATGATCCAGGCGATCTGCTCGGGAAAGAGCCGCGGGTTGAGCGTGTGATAAATCGCGCCGACACCCATGATGCCGTACCAGGCCTCGATGTGGCGCGCGGTGTTCCAGGCCAGGGTCGCGATGCGGTCGCCAAGCCCGAAACCGTCACGCTCGAGCCGCTCGGCGACCTTCAGGGCACGATCATGGATTTCGGCATATGTGCTGCGCACGATCGGCCCCTCGATCGAACGCGACACGATCTCGCGGCTGCCGTGCTGCCGCTCGGCGTTGTCGATCAGCTTGTGGCAAAGCAGCGGCCATTCCTGCATCAGCCCGAGCATCTTGTTCCTCCTGTTATTTTTTTGCGCCATTGTGGGACGAACCGGCGGATTGTCCAGCCAGAACCGGGCTGGAGCGGTGCATAGAGCCAAATGAGCCGAAATTCGCCACAATCCGGCCATGCTCGGCGTTAACGTTGATTAACGGGCGGGGCGCGATTGGCGAATGAAAGAGGTTCGCATGGACGCGCAGCTGGACGACAAAGCCCTCGAAAATACGCTTGCCGAAAGTCTGGCCGATCTGGTGGCGGCCGATGTCGCGCAGGCCGATCTGGTGCCCGACGCCAAAACTGTTTCCGAAGATGAATTCGTCGAGGTCGTCGGTGGCGCCCTCGAAGCGGTCGGCGGCACGCTCTTGTTCAAGATGTGCGTCGAGAACGAGGGCGAAAGCCAGCACGTCGCTGCCGCCTGCGTCGGCGATGGCGGCAGTCGCCAGTTCCTGCTGCTCACCTTGCCTGCCAGCGGTGGTGCGCTGAAGGTCGAGACCACCTCGAAAAGCACCAATCCGGTGGCCGGCATTGCCGCCGCCTATGCCGGGCTGATGGACGCATTCCAGGCCGCCGCCTGAGTTTTCGGCAAAGCGGAAGAAACAGGTGAGACTTGCCCCCGCGGGCGACGCTTTGGCGTCGCGGCAGGCAGGTCTTGCACAACGCGCTTGCCAGACACATTTGGGGTTGAGGCAAGGAGATCCGCATGGACCAGATCGCAAACCCGTCACCCGGCTTTCAGCGCAATCCGGGCAAGATCATCCCCGTTGAGCCTTATAAGGGCACAGTGACGGTGCGCGCCGGCGATGTCGTCATCGCCTCGTCCAGAATGGTCAAGGTGCTGACCGAATCGCCCTATCCCCCCGTTTTCTACATTCCGTTCGACGACATCGACTTCAACCAGCTTGGCAAGACCGAGCACTCGACCCATTGCCCCTACAAGGGCGATGCCAGCTATTGGAGCGTGCTGCCCGCCGCCGATGCAGGCAAGGATGCGATGTGGGCCTATGAGCAGCCTTACGACGAGATGGCGGATATCCGCGATCACGGCGCATTCTATCCAAGCAAGGTGACCATCGAGGCTACGCCCGACTGATCAGTCGGTGGTGCCTTCATTGCCGACACCGTCGGCATCATCGAGCCGGACGAAGGTGAGGCCCTTGGCCTTCAGCGCCAAAAGCCCCTGCACTACGCCTTCGCCGGCCGCATGGGTCGGCTGGTTGATGTGAGCGATGATGACATCGCCGTCTTTGCTGCCGAGATGCGCCGGGCGGTCTCTTTTGCACCGAGCAATGAGCCGCCGTCGCCGTTGATCGAGAAGCCGGCGATCTTGAAGCCAAGCTTGCGTATCATCGCGATTGCCGACGGGCTGTATTCGGCGGTCGCGCCGCGAAACCATTTCGGCGCCGGCTCGCCGGTCACGGCGAGAGCGGCGGCACCGGATTCGACCTCGGCCAGCACGGCCTGCGGGCTGCCGGCGCTGCGAATGCCGTAGATCTTTTGCGGCGTGTCGACGGCCGGGACGTGGCGGCCGCCATGGTTTTCCAATTCAAACAGGTCGGGATGCGCCCGCATGATCTCGACGGCGGCGGCGTTGTGCTTCAGCCAGATGCCGGTGACGAAAATGGTGGCGGGAATCTTGTTTTCCACCAGCGCCGAGAGAATCCGTGTGTCGGTCTTTCCACCGCAGGCATCGAGCGTCAGCGCGACGCGGCCGCTGCCTGCGTCGGGCTTGATGTGCAGCGTCGGTTCGACGAGCAACTGGGCGTTGCCAGGCGAAACAGCCCACAGCGATATCGCAACTGCGCAAAAATGCTTTTGGAACAGGCGCATTGATTATTTCCGGGTCGGCCAGATCAAAGTTGAAGCGGCGACCCCAAGACCGGCATCAAGGCGGAAATCGGGACGATGCCCCTGCAAAAGCGTCGGCAGCGGCAATTTGACCGCGGGCCTGACCTTTGGCAAGCGAGAGGTCACAATGCGTGCTCCACGTCCTTAACCGTACGTGAAAAGGATCGCGCGGCTCCTATCCGCGACCCTCCTTCGCAGCCTGCACCGCCGCTTGCGCGGCGGCCAGCCTGGCGATCGGCACCCGGTAGGGCGAGCACGAGACGTAGTCGAGGCCGACCTTCTCGCAGAAATGGATCGAGGCCGGGTCGCCGCCATGTTCGCCGCAAATGCCGAGCTTGATGTCGGGCCGCGTCGCCCTGCCCTTCTCGGCCGCCATCCGCACCAGCTCGCCGACGCCCTCTATGTCGAGCGACACGAACGGATCCTGCTCGATGATACCTTTTTGCCGGTAGGTCTCGAGGAACGAGGCCGCGTCGTCGCGCGAGATGCCGAAGGTGGTCTGGGTCAAATCGTTGGTGCCGAAGGAGAAGAATTCGGCCGCCTCGGCTATGACGTGAGCGCGGATCGCGGCGCGCGGCAGTTCGATCATCGTGCCGGTGAGGTAATCGATCTTGACGCCGGTTTCCTGCATGACGCTTTTGGCGACGGCATCGATGCGCGCCTTGACGAAGTCGAGCTCCTTCACCAGTCCGACCAGCGGTACCATGATCTCCGGCACCACCAGCGCGCCGGCCTTCCTGCCGGCCTCGACGGCCGCCTCGAAAATGGCGCGCGCCTGCATCTCGGCGATTTCGGGATAGGAGACGGCAAGCCGGCAGCCGCGATGGCCGAGCATCGGATTGAACTCGTGCAGCGCTTCGGTGCGCCGCCGGAGCTTGTCCGGCGATACGTTCATGGCGGCGGCGACCTCGGCCACCTCCTCCTCCGTTTTTGGCAGGAATTCATGCAGCGGCGGATCGAGCAGGCGGATCGTTACCGGCAGGCCGGCCATGATCTCGAACAGTTCGAGGAAATCCGAGCGCTGCATCGGCAACAGCTTGGCCAGCGCCGTTCGTCGGTCCTTTTCCGTATCGGCCAGGATCATCTCGCGCATGGCACCGATGCGGTCGCCGTCGAAGAACATGTGCTCGGTGCGGCAAAGCCCGATTCCTTCGGCGCCGAAGGACCGCGCCATGCGGGCATCGAGCGGCGTCTCGGCGTTGGTGCGCACCTTCATGCGGCGCGCGCCGTCGGCCCATTCCATGATGGCGGCGAAATCGCCCGAGAGTTCCGGCTGCAGCATCGGTACGGCACCCTTCAGTACTTGGCCGTTGCCGCCGTCGATCGTGATGATATCGCCCTTGCGGAAGGTCGCGCCCATCGCCATCAGCGTGCCGGCCTTGTAGTCGACGCGCAGCGAGCCGGCGCCCGAAACGCAAGGCTTGCCCATGCCCCGCGCCACCACGGCGGCGTGGCTGGTCATGCCGCCGCGCGTCGTCAGGATGCCTTCGGCCGCGTGCATGCCATGGATATCTTCGGGGCTGGTCTCGATGCGCACCAGGATCGCCTTGCGGCCTTGCGTCTTGGCCTCCTCGGCGTCGTTCGATGAAAACACGATCTCGCCGGTCGCAGCGCCCGGCGAGGCCGGCAGGCCGACGCCGATAATGTCGCGCGCCGCTTTTGGATCGATTGTGGGATGCAGCAACTGGTCGAGCGAGGCCGGATCGATGCGCGCGACGGCCTCTTCTTTCGAAATCAGTCCATCCCTGGCCATGTCGACGGCAATCTTCAGCGCCGCCTTGGCGGTGCGCTTGCCGGACCTGGTCTGCAGCATCCACAATTTGCCACGCTCGATGGTGAATTCGAGATCCTGCATGTCGCGGTAATGTTTTTCCAGGCGGTCGGAGATGCTGACGAAAGCCTGGAAGGCGTCCGGCATCAGCTTCTGCAGCGACGGCTTGTCGGAGCCGGCGGCAATGCGCGCCGCCTCGGTGATGTTCTGCGGCGTGCGGATGCCGGCAACGACATCCTCGCCCTGCGCATTGACCAGGAACTCGCCATAGAGCTGCTTTTCGCCGGTCGACGGATTGCGGGTGAAGGCAACGCCGGTGGCCGAGGTATCGCCCATATTGCCGAACACCATGGCCTGGACATTGACCGCCGTGCCCCAGCTTTCGGGAATGTCGTGCAGGCGCCGGTAGGTGATCGCGCGGTTGTTCATCCAGCTGGAAAACACCGCGCCGATAGCGCCCCAGAGCTGCTCATGCGGATCCTGCGGAAACGGCTTGCCAAGCTCCTCCTCGACCTTGGCCTTGTAGAGCGCGATCACGCCTTGCCATTCGATGGCTGTCAGCTCGGTGTCGAGCTCATGGCCGAGGCCGCCCTTCTGGTCTTCGAGGATTTCCTCGAAGACCTCATGGTCGAGGCCCATGACGACATCGGAATACATCTGGATGAAGCGGCGGTAACTGTCATAGGCGAACCGCGCATCGCCTGAATCGGCGGCCAGTGCTTCCACCGTTTCGTCGTTGAGGCCGAGATTGAGCACGGTGTCCATCATGCCGGGCATGGAAGCACGGGCACCGGAGCGCACCGACACCAAAAGCAGTTTCGACGGATCGCCGAAACGGCGCCCGGTCAGCCGGCCGATATGGTCGAGGGCGACCGCAACGTCCGCCTCCAGCGAGGCCGGGTAGGCGTGGCCGTTGGCGTAATAGGCGTTGCAGACCTCGGTGGTGATAGTGAACCCCGGTGGCACCGGCAGGCCCAGGCTGCACATTTCGGCAAGATTGGCGCCCTTGCCGCCGAGCAGATTGCGGTCGCCGGCACGGCCTTCCGCGGCGCCGTCGCCAAAGGTGTAGACCCACTTGGTCATGCTTGCTCCCCGGTTGCAGGAGATTGGAAATATTGGCAAATCGAGCGATATGATGCTGCAGTGCGAAAGGCAAGGCATCGACCAAGCCGGCCGGCCTCTACAATCGATTAATGAAAAGCTGCGCCGAAAAGACTTGCTTTTTGGAAAGCCTTACTGTAGAACATAACATGAACAAAAGGCAGAACGATGAGAATGACCGGAAAGCTCGATTATCTGGAAATGCCGGCGACAGGCGGAACGCTGGACAGCGTGAAGGCTTTCTACAGCGCGGCCTTCTCGTGGTCGTTCACCGATTACGGGCCGACCTATTCAGCCTTTGCCGAAGGGCTTGACGGCGGTTTTCAGGCGGATGGCCAAAATGCACCGGCCAAGCCGCTGCCCGTGCTCTATTCCGAAAGGCTGGAGGAAACATTGAGCGCCGTTGAGAATGCCGGCGGCACCATCGTCAAGCCGATCTTTTCATTCCCCGGCGGCAGGCGGTTCCATTTCGTCGATCCGGCCGGCAATGAAGTGGCGGTGTGGAGTGAATAGGTCCGTTCAAAGTGACGATTGCAAAACTGGTGGGTCGGTCGTGCATAGTCGATATGTCGGCATTGAGCTTTCTCCCGGCTCGTCCTATAAGGCCGCGCGCACAGCGGGCACGCTCCGGCTGTTGGGGCGTCGCCAAGTGGTAAGGCATCGGTTTTTGGTACCGACATTCCCAGGTTCGAATCCTGGCGCCCCAGCCAATTCTCCGATTCAGACGATCCCGAGTCGTAATCTCAGTTGCAGACACCTTGGTCGCGGATTGGCACCTGCGGCATCTGTCCACAACAAATTGGTGTCGCCGGCAGAGAGCGCGATCCGGCTGGCATCTTAGCTTAATGTCAGCTCAATTGGCCGTCAGGCAAATGCATATTGTGGAGAAAAGCTGTTTTGCTGGCCGTGCCCTGGCATTCTATCTTATTGCCTGAAGACTTTCATAGTCAAAATATCATCTTTTTCTCTCTTCTTCAAACCCATAAATACCTCGAAGGCTTCTTTTATGGCAACCTTCGCAAGTTTAGGCTAACTTTTAATAGCATTTAAGTTATATTTTAATAATCGCTCAACATGTTTCTTATGTATCACCATTAACAAATAGTATTGTCGAAACTATCAAATAAACACCTTTCAGAGTAGACGGGGAATATCTCTGAAACTTAATTTGCTTTTTATAAAAAAATCCGACTACCAAGAAGTATATTTTTCGCCTCAATGTCAAAATCCTGCCACCGATCAACCATTCTATCAGGGCGTGCAGGTATGTGATTTGGCGCTAATATACACCTTCTAGTAGGCAGACCTTCGCGGGGCGCTATCGAATCAGAATGAGGGATTATGGATGGCGACTCTCCATTACACGTCGGGCGGATCCGGCACGGACATTGCAAAAGCCGGATTCAATCTGGCTAGCGTGCAATATGTTGACCAGGTCAACGAGCTGCCAGAGGGCATGAAAGGCTTGGTCTACCTCGACGAGGCCAACGGCGTAACCCAATCCTTTATCGACAAGGTTACTCCTTTCCTCGGCAATCCTAACGTATTTGGGTTCTTCCTTGTCGACGAGCCGGATCCCACCGGCCAATGGGGTACCTACGCCTCTGCTGCCAATCTGAAGGCAGAATCCGACTGGATCCATGAGCATTTTCCAGGCGCCAAGACCTACATCACAATGATGAGCCTGGGGACGTCGGCGAATCCGGATTTTAGGGGCACGTACAATCCCGCCAATACGGGTATCGATTACTACGGCATAGATGTCTATCCCGTCCGCACCGATGGCCCGGTCGACTACAACATGATCGATAAATTCGTCGCCGCCGCTCAGGCATCGGGCATCCCGACGAGCCAGATCGTTCCGGGCTACCAGGCGTTTGGAGGTGGCGAGTATAACACCGACATGGGTGGCAAATATGTCGTGCCCACCGCCGCCCAGATGGAAACCATGATGGAGCACTGGGCCAAGCTGGTTCCGTCACCTGCCTTCGACTACGCATACGCCTGGGGTTCGCAGCGAGGCGACACAGCGTTGGAGAGCTCTTCGGAACTGCAGGCCGTTTTCCGGGAACACAACCTTGCAACGACGGGGACCACTCCGCCTCCCGTCGACACAAGCGACACCTTGTATGGCACCAGCGGCGACGATGTGTTTCACGGGGCCGGCGGCCACACAATGATCGGCTATGGTGGCAATGACACCTATTATGTCGATGACGTCCGCGATAAGGAGATTGAGGCGGCGGGCGGCGGCACCGACAAAGCACTCGCCTCCGTAAGTCACGTCCTTTCGGCTGGGTCGGAAATCGAGCTTCTCGCCACCAGCAATCCGTCCGGCACGACGGCCATCAATCTTACAGGCAACGAGTTCGCCCAGACCATTCAGGGCAATGCCGGCGCCAATGTCATCAACGGCCTCGGTGGCGCTGACAAGATGGTCGGCTATGGCGGCAATGACACCTACCACGTCGACAATGCCGCAGACCGGGTGTTCGAGGCAGCGGCTGGCGGCACCGACAGGGTGTTCACCTCGGTGAGCCATGTCCTTTCGGCCGGGTCGG
>NZ_JAMYOU010000030.1:0-67424 GCF_040319995.1 Mesorhizobium sp. M0815
TCCCGCCAACGATTGTCGGTGCCTTCGCGGAAGGCGACATCCTGCAGGTGCTGTTCTTCTCGGTTCTGTTCGGCATGGCGCTCGCGATGGCCGGAGAGACGGGCAAGCCTGTCGTTTCCTTCCTTCAGGCGCTCATCGCGCCTGTCTTCAAGCTCGTTGGCATTCTGATGAAAGCCGCGCCGATCGGCGCTTTCGGCGCAATGGCCTTCACCATCGGCAGATATGGCATCGGTTCGGTCGTCAACCTCGCGATGCTGGTCGCGACGTTTTATTTCACCGCCTTCCTCTTCGTGTTCGGGGTTCTCGGCGCGGTCTGCCGCTACAACGGCTTTTCGATCTTTTCTCTCATTCGCTACATCAAGGAAGAGCTGCTGCTTGTGCTCGCAACGTCCTCCTCGGAGGCCGCGCTCCCCTCGCTCATGCAGAAGATGGAGAAGGCGGGCGCCAGGCGTTCGGTTGTGGGTCTCGTCATCCCGGCCGGATATTCGTTCAATCTGGACGGCACGAATATCTACATGACCCTGGCGGCCCTCTTCATCGCACAGGCGACGAACACGGATCTGTCAATCGGCGATCAGGTGCTGCTGCTGCTCGTTGCGATGCTTTCCTCCAAGGGCGCTGCAGGTGTAACAGGTGCGGGCTTCATCACCCTGGCTGCTACGCTCGCCGTAGTTCCGAGTGTTCCCGTTGCTGGGATGGCACTGATACTCGGCATCGACCGCTTCATGTCCGAATGCCGGGCGTTGACGAATTGCGTCGGCAACGCAGTGGCATCCCTCGTCGTTGCCCGCTGGGAAGGAGAATTGGACCGAGCGCAGATGAAAGCCGCCTTCTGCGGTCATCAGCTTGCCGAGGCATCAAACCGGCTATCCTCCGCCGAGTAAGGGCGACGCACCGCGACCGGTTTCGCCAAGCTGGTCACATGACCTGAACGATCGACTCGCAGGCTCTAAACGGCGCCTCACGGACCATGTATCAGAAGCGCTAAATGTGTGAGTGCAAATCGTCGCCGCCCTAAGCGAATGAACCTTCCGTTATACCCGGCCGGTCTACGTCTGGAGTAGTCCAATACGCTGTCGATCATTCAGTATGCGGGCGTCTTCACTTTGCCCACCCGAAACCATTGTCGAATCGCGCTAGGTGACAGAGAGCCAGCCTGCGTCAAAAACCAATCAGAATAGGACCCATGACCAAGCGCCCCACAATTGCCGATCTCGCCCGCGAAGCCCGAGTCAGCGTAGCAACGGTCGATCGGGTTCTGAACGCCCGCCATCCGGTGCGCGAGGAGACCGCGCGGCGGGTCCACGACGCCGCCCACGCGATCGGCTATCATGCTGCCGGGCTCATCAAGCAGCGCTTGCGGCGAGACCTACCGTGCTACCGTCTGGGCTTCATCTTGAGAAAACCGGCCCAGCATTTCTACCAAGACTTTGCGCGCGAGGTCGAAGCGTCGGTCAATTTGGCCCAGTCCTTCCACGGCATTCCGCTCATCCAATTCGCCCCGTCACATATGCCGAGCGACCTAATCGCACCGCTCAAGGATTTGGGCGCACGCTGCCATGCGATCGCGATGGTGGCACCGGACCACCCAAAAATTACAGCAGCGGTTGAGGACCTCAAGGCCAAAGGCATTCCGGTTTTCTCGCTGCTTTCCGACTTCGCCGCCGGCGTGCGACAGGGCTATATCGGCCTCAACAACCGCAAGGTGGGGCGCACGGCCGCTTGGATGGTGTCCAAGGTCGCAAAACGGCCCGGCAAGGTGGCGGTGTTTGTCGGTAGCCATCGTTTCCAGGGGCACGAGCTCCGTGATGTCGGCTTTCGCTCCTATTGCCGTGAGAACGCGCCGACGTTCGAGGTGCTCGATCCGCTTGTGAACCTGGAGAAACGGCAGGTCACCTACGAGGCAACGCTTGATCTCATGCAGCGGGAACCCGAGCTCGTCGGCTTCTATGTCGCCGGGGGCGGCATGGAGGGCGCCATCTCCGCGGTCCGGGAAGAGGGTAAAAGTCGCGATCTCGTCGCGATCGTGAATGAAATCACGCCGGAATCTCGGGCGGCACTCGCTGATAACATCATCACGATGGCGGTCGCCACGCCAATGCGCCGGCTTTCCCAGGAGCTGATAACGCTGATGACGCGGGCTATCGAGACCGGCACTGCTGAAACACCAGGACAGACATTTCTGCCGTTCGACATTCATCTGCCGGAAAATATATGAAACTGATGGCTTCTATCGTAAGCGGGGAAGTTTCCTTTCATAAATGAGAGAAAGTTGATTGATGATCCCATCCACGCGGGGTAGCCGCACCCCACAGGCCTCAGCCGCGGCCCAGGATGAAGCCAATTGGGTGAACGGATCGGCCACGCGTTCAGGCGGAAGCGCGAGGTAAATTGCCTACATCCGCAGCGTCAATCGCGACCGGCTTCATTGCCAACATCTCGACGTTGTCGGTGCAAGGCGGTGTCGTCAAGGATGCCTCACGCCAGTAGCCGAGCGAGGCCGGCACAGTCCGTTGGGATTGACCTCGTCGACCGGCATCTCCTCGCCTGGCCGCGCGTGAAAAGCCGCGGCAGGGCCGGCAAAGTTGGCATTTGAGTGGGGCTAAACATCTTCTGGGACTTCGCACGCGAAATCGGAGGCGGCAGTCAACTCAGCACCAACCCGGGCATGTGTTCTGCTCGTTACTGGCCCTCGTACTCAGCAAGGAACTGCGCCGCTCTGCCGAGCCAAAGGCCTGACGCCCGAATGGCAACCGCTCCTACGCGATCGCGACCGCCTCCAGGAAGCCCGAGACGCTCAATAGCTTTCAAGCAAAGGCGCCAGGCGAGATGCCTCCTGCAACATCATTTCCCGCATCCACAGGCTTGCCGGATCAGTATTGTGAAGCGCGGGCCATTGGACGGCCTCCGTGAATGCGGGATGAGGAAGTGGCGGCGGAAGTCCGACAATCCGCAGGGGTGTTGTTTTTGCGAAATGCTGCGCCAGCCGTAAGGGCATGGTCCCGATGCGGTTGGTGCCTGATATGACGGGCGCGATCAGGCTAAAGCCCTGTACGACGACCTCGATACGTCTCTCGAAACCGTGCTCGAGCAAATACCACTCCTCCATGGTGGGCTGCCGGGTGTGCCTGAATTTGAGCACGACATGCCCCATCGACAAGTATCGCTCGAATGTAAGTGGCTCTGACAGCTGCTTGTTCGTGCCGCAGCCTACGCATACGAGCATATCTTCGAACAGGGCTGCGCGAGGATGTTTCGACATGAACACTTCCGGCATAATCAGAAAATCAACGTCGCCGCGCCGGAGAAGCTCCTCGGGGTCGTCGCAAATAGGCAGACATTCGAAGCGGACGGCGGGAGCTTCCCGCGCAGTACGCTCTACGATCCTCTTAAAAAGCACGAGCGTGAGGTAATCGGAAAGCATGATTCGGAAGAGACGATCCGATTGGGCTGGGTTAAAGGCGTCGGAGGAAATAATCGATAGCTGGATGTGCAGCAATGCGTCCCGGACTGCTGGGGCAAGCCCCTCCGCGCGCGGTGTCAAAATGAGCTCGCGGCCGTTCATCGTAAATAGCTCATTGCTGAAGTAGGCGCGTAACCGAGCGACGGCGGCGCTCATGGCCGGCTGGCTCAGGTTAATACTGTTGGCCGCGGCAGTGACTTTACGCTCCCTGATCAGAGCGTCCAGCACAACGAGGAGATTCAGATCCAGCCCCTTAAACCGCATATCCTGATCTATCCAGCGTGTGGATGGGCATCATCTAAACAATCAATTTTACGAATTTACGAACCATGCATTAGAGGAACGTAAATGACCGACGTCAAGCTCAAATCGACGGCGCCGCGACGGGCGAGAACATCGAGAGAGCTCATTGGCGAGCCCCACCGGCTGGCTCACCTTCGCTAACGACAACGGTTGAGTGCAGCCAACAACGCCGCCGCTTTGGCCGGGTAATGCGGCCCGCAAGAAACTATTTTGAAGAGAGGTCCTGAATGCGCCCTCAGGTGCAGTGGAAATTGTGCTGGGAAAACGAGTTGCAGCTCTCGGACCACGTCGAGCTCGCCCAGTTCTTTCGTAATACCTACGGGCCGACTGGGGCGTCCAACGCAGAACCGTTCGAAGGTAGTCGAAGCTGGGCCGGCGCCAGGCCTGAACTCCGCGCAATCGCCTATGATTCGAACGGTGTAGCGGCTCACATGGGCATACTGCGCCGTTTCATCAAGGTTGACGCGGTCGATCTGTTGGTGGCTGAGCTGGGCCTGTACGGGGTACGTCCGGATCTTGAGGGTCTCGGAATCGCCCATTCAATCCATGTCGTGCTTCCAATACTGCAGGAGCTTGGCGTTCCATTCGCTTTCGGAACCGTCCGGCACGCGCTGCGGAATCATGTTGAGAGGTTCGGGCGGCGATACAGCCCTTTGGCCGTTTTGTCGGGAATTCGCGTGCGCTCCACCCGACCAGAGGCGCGCCTCGACCTGCCGCCCACACGCATCGATGACGCACTCACCATTGTTCTGTCAGTTGGACGGCCGATCAGCGAATGGCCCACGGGCACGATGATCGATCGGAACGGACCAGAGCTATGAGCCGTCCCGATTGCTTGTACGAAGTGCGCCGTGAGTGCTCTGACGGCACCGGCCGTCGCAGCGTTTATCTGACGTTTGACGACGGTCCCAATCCACTTTTCACACCGGAGATTCTGGATGTGTTGGCAGAGCAGCGGGTGCCGGCGACTTTCTTCGTCATCGGCGCCTACGCCTTAGAGCACCCGGATCTAATCCAACGAATGTTTGCAGAAGGGCACGAGCTAGGCAACCACACGATGACTCATCCGGATCTGTACAAATGCGGCTTCGGCGAAGTGCAACGTGAGATCTTTGAAGCGAACGGCGCCATCATGAGGGCGTGCCCTCAGGCCTCGGTGCGCTATATTCGCGCGCCCTACGGCGCCTGGAGCGAAGAAGTCTTCACAGCGTCACAGATCGCCGGGCTGACGGCCCTCCATTGGTCCGTCGACCCTCGAGATTGGTCTCGCCCTGGGGTCGACGCGATTATCGATACCGTGCTCGCCTCTGTCCGGCCGGGCGCAATCGTACTCTTGCACGACGGATGCCCTCCCGGCGAGTTGAGCCAGGGCGCTCACGCCGGTCTGCGCGACCAGACGGTCACGGCGCTGTCCCGTCTGATTCCAGCACTTCATGAGCGCGGATTTGTAATCCGCTCACTTCCTCAACATCACTGAACAAACGAGATCCCATGACTCTTCTTGGTACAACCAGCACTGTGGCCATTTCGCTTTATGCACTGCTCTCGACTGCTTATAAGAGCATGCAGGGGATTTATGCTCTGCCGACAAACGACTCATCGGCGTTGGAGGATCTCGTCGGCTCCGATCAACTGCCCAGCGTGGATGTCATCGTCCCCTGCTTCAACGAGGATCCGCGCACGCTTTCAGAGTGCCTGGCGTCCATTGCAGACCAAGAATACGCCGGAAGACTTCGGGTCTATGTGGTTGATGACGGTTCTGGAAATCGCGAAGCCGTAGGAACTGTCCACGAAACCTACGCGCGCGACCCTAGGTTCGACATCATTTTGCTTCCCGAGAATGTTGGAAAGCGCAAGGCGCAGATCGCCGCGATACGCCGCTCATCCGGGGATTTGGTGCTTAACGTTGATTCAGACACGATACTCGCGTCCGACGTCATCACCAAGCTTGTACCGAAGATGCGAGATCCAGCGGTCGGCGCAGTCATGGGTCAGTTGATTGCCAGTAACCGGAGCGAGAGCTGGCTGACAAGGCTGATAGACATGGAGTACTGGCTGGCTTGCAACGAGGAGCGCGCGGCACAGGCTCGCTTCGGTGCCGTTATGTGCTGTTGCGGCCCATGTGCCATGTACCGCCGGTCTGCGCTCCTTTTGTTACTGGACCAGTACGAGTCGCAATTTTTTCGGGGCAAGCCAAGCGACTTCGGGGAGGATCGCCATCTCACTATCCTCATGCTGAAAGCAGGCTTTCGAACCGAGTACGTTCCGGGCGCCATCGCGGCCACAGTCGTTCCGAACAGACTCGGACCGTATCTGCGCCAACAACTCCGTTGGGCACGAAGCACATTCCGGGACACGCTGCTTGGGCTGCGCTTGCTGCCCGGCCTCAATAGCTATCTCACGTTGGACGTGGTCGGACAGAATCTCGGGCCGCTACTCCTCGCCCTATCGGTACTAACGGGCCTCGCACATTTCGCACTGACAGGCACTGTGCCTTGGTGGACAGGACTGATGATTGTGTCCATGACCATGCTCCGATGCAGCGTGGTAGCATTTCGTGCTCGACAGTTTCGATTTCTGGGCTTTTCCCTGCACACGTTCATCAACATCTTTCTCTTACTTCCCTTGAAGGCCTACGCGCTGTGTACATTGAGCAATAGCGATTGGCTGTCGCGAAGCTCTGCTGTCGCTACATCGAACACTGGGGGAAAACAGGCCCCCACCCAAACTCCGATCACTGGATCAAGCAGGGCAGAATTCTCACCGCATGCGGCTCCGCTTCGCAGGCTCAATCTTGCGCGGATTCTTCGGGATTAGCGCTGTCGAGCAACATCTGCGGCGACGAGTGATCGCTAATTACCTAGGTGGACGAGAGGTGGACGAGTTTGACCCAGAACATGAATCATCAGTTGCTCGATCGGGAATTGGCCGCAGACGATCCGTGGCGCCTCGACGGCAATCCGTTCGAGCGGGAGCGCCACACGCAAATGCTCCAGCTGGCGCTTGCCCAAGGCTCCATTACAAATGCCCTCGAAGTCGGGTGCGCTGCCGGCGCATTCACGGAAAAACTAGCTCCCAACTGCCAACGGCTCACCGTCATCGATGTCGTGGCGCAAGCGATTGCTCGAGCACGTCAACGGATAAAGGAGCCGTCGCGCATCAACTGGATAGTCTCCGATGTTCAACAGTTTTCGACCGACGAGTTGTTTGACCTGATCGTTGTGGCGGAGGTCCTATACTACCTCGAAGACATAGCCGAGATGCGCGCGGCCGTCAAAAACCTGGTGCGGGTGCTTGCGCCAGGCGGGCATCTGATCTTCGGATCGGCAAGGGATGCTAATTGCCGTCGCTGGGGTCACGCCGCTGGTGCTGAGCCGGTCATCGCCATGCTGAACGAAACGTTGATCGAGGTAGAGCGTCTTGAGTGTCGGGGCGAGTCGGTCAACGAAGACTGCTTGCTCGTCCGTTTCCGGAACCCGCTTTCCGCTTCCTGATCAATCGAATCTATCGCCGTTAACGTGGAGACACTATGCGCATCTCTGGTACCAAGCTGACCCATGATGGGGCGATCGCCCTTGTCGAGGATGGACGGCTCGTCTTCTGCGTTGAGCAGGAAAAGCGGCACAACAATCCGCGTTATCAAACCATCGATAATCTCGACGCAATTGTCGCCGCTTTGGCGGAACAGGGGCTAAATCCTTGTGATGTCGATCAGTTCGTTATCGACGGCTGGGATGGCGAAGACGAGTCACAGTTTCAGGTCCGGCAGGCAACCAAGCAACCGCCAGTCTTGGCGTCCCTCTCGGTAAAATGAACCCATGTCCATGGTAGCGATCGATCTTACTGACGTAAGCAAAACTTATGACAAGCTCGTTGTCGACAGACTGTCGTTCCGCGTTGCGGCGGGGGAATGCTTCGGGCTCCTGGGACCGAACGGTGCGGGCAAAAGCACGATTGCGCGTATGGTCCTCGGCATGACATCGCCTGATGCGGGGAAGATTACTGTGCTCGGCGCTCCAGTGCCGGCGCGCGCGCGTTTGGCACGTATGCGCATCGGCGTGGTCCCGCAGTTCGACAATCTTGATACCGCGTTCACTGTACGCGAGAACCTGTTGGTGTTCGGGCGCTACTTCCGGATGAGCAGACGCCAGATCGAAGCGGTCATACCATCGCTGCTTGAGTTCGCCCGCCTCGAGAACAAAGCGGATGCGCGCGTCGCCGAACTGTCCGGCGGCATGAAGCGGCGCCTGACGCTCGCGCGTGCGCTGATCAATGACCCGCACTTGCTGGTGATGGACGAGCCGACCACCGGCCTCGATCCGCAGGCCCGCCACCTGATCTGGGAACGGCTGCGATCGCTGCTGGCGCGGGGCAAGACTATTCTTTTGACTACCCATTTCATGGAAGAGGCCGAGCGGCTGTGCGATCGGCTGTGCGTTATGGAGGAGGGGCGCAAGATCGCCGAAGGCCGCCCGTCCGCACTCATTGACGAGCAGATCGGCTGTGACGTGGTCGAGGTCTACGGCGGCAATCCGCATGAACTGGGTGCGCTGATCCGGCCGTACGCACAGCGCATCGAGGTGAGCGGTGAGACGCTTTTTTGCTATGCACCCGATCCGGAGCAGGTGCTGGTGCAGCTACGCGGGCGCGCGGGTCTGCGCCTTCTGCAGCGTCCCCCCAATCTCGAGGATGTGTTCTTGCGGCTAACCGGGCGCGAGATGGAGGACTGAACAATGGGCGAACGTTATGCGGCGGCCATGCCCGCCAATGCGTGGAATTGGGTCGCGGTTTGGCGCCGCAACTATCTTGGATGGAAGAAAATCGGGCTTGCATCGGTTCTCGGCAACCTCGCCGATCCGATGATCTATCTGTTCGGTCTCGGTTTTGGCATCGGAACAATGATAGGTCCTATTGAGGGCACGTCGTACATTGCGTTTCTCGCGGCTGGCATGGTTGCCACAAGCGCGATGGCATCGGCGACTGCTGAAACGGTTTACGGGAGTTTCGGCCGCATGGACAACCAGCGCACCTGGGAAGGAATGTTATGCACTCAGCTGACGCTTGGCGATATCTTACTCGGCGAATTGGCGTGGGCAGCCACCAAGGCCCTGATGGCGGGCACAGCAATCACTGTTGTTGCCACCACGCTCGGCTACACATCGTGGCCATCCATCCTCTGCTTGCTGCCAGTCATCGCTCTCAGTGGCCTCGCCTTCGCGAGTCTAGCGATGGTCGTCACGGCGCTTGCGCCCAGTTATGAATATTTCATATTTTATAATACGCTTGTTATAACACCCATGCTGTTCCTTTGCGGCGCGATGTTTCCGGTCAACCAATTGCCCGGCACTTTTCAGGACGTCGCCTCCTTGTTGCCGCTCGCACATGCAATTGACCTCATTCGTCCGGCGATGCTTGGCCGTCCGGCCGGCAGCATGGGCCTGCATATCGGCGCGCTTTGCATATACACGGTTTTGCCGTTCTTCCTATCGGTTGCTCTATTTCGTCGTCGGCTGATGCGTTGACGCTACTCACCATTCGTAAAATTGATTCTTTGGGCGATACCCATCCACGCGTCGGATAGGTCAATACATGCGTTTTAAGGGACTCGATCTAAATCTCCTGGTTGTGCTGGACGCTTTGATCAGGGAGCGTAAAGTCACCGCCGCGGCCCGCAGTATTAACCTGAGTCAGCCGGCCATGAGCGCCGCCGTCGGTCGGTTACGCGCCTATTTCAGCGATGAGCTATTTACGATGAACGGCCGCGAACTCATTTTGACACCGCGCGCGGAGGGGCTCGCCACAGCAGTCCGGGACGCATTGCTGCACATCCAGCTGTCGATTATTTCCTGGGACGCCTTTAACCCGGCCCGATCGGATCGTCGCTTCCGCATCATCCTTTCCGATTACCTCACGCTCGTATTTTTTAAGAAGATCGTAAAGCGTGCTGCGCGGGAAGCTCCCGCCGTCCGCTTCGAATGTCTGCTTATTTCCGACGACCCCGAGGAGCTTCTCCGGCGCGGCGACGTTGATTTTCTGATTATGCCCGAAGTGTTCATGTCGAAACATCCTCGCGCAGCCCTGTTCGAAGATATGCTCGTATGCGTAGGCTGCGGCACGAACAAGCAGCTGTCAGAGCCACTTACATTCGACCGATACTTGTCGATGGGGCAGGTTGTGCTTAAATTCGGGGACACCCGGCAGCCCTCCATCGAGGAATGGTATTTGCTCGAGAACGGTTTCGAGAGACGTATCGAGGTCGTCGTACAGGGCTTTAGCATGATCCCGCCCCTTCTATCAGGCACCAACCGCATCGGGACAATGCCCTTACGGCTGGCGCAGCATTTCGCAAAATTAACACCCCTGCGGATTGTCGAACTTCCGCCGCCACTTCCTGCCGCATTCACGGAGGCCGTCCAATGGCCTGCGCTTCACAATAATGATCCGGCAAGCCTATGGATGCGGGAAATGATGTTGCAGGAGGCATCTCGTATGATTACCCCGCCTAAGAGCACCGGACGTCTCAGTTGTCGGCCGACGACCCCTCCGTTATGAGAGGAGGCATGGATGGCGATTGGGATTGGGCGATTCCTGCATTGTCGAGAACGATGCAGGGAGAGCAGATCCTTCAGCCTGAAGAGGTGGCAGCGATGCTGCCGCTGCATGAGCTTGGCTGGGGAACCGACGGGCGAACGAATTCGGGTGCGCTCGCAACACGGTGCCTCGGTATCTAAGCGAGGGCGGGACTGTTCCGTTTCGCAAGCCTGTGCGGCCGACCGCGTTTGACGGACTGGACGATTGGCTGCGGGAGCGCTTCTTCCCCCATGGCTCGGGCTGGATGACGATCTCGACCCGCTCCAGATGCGCCGGGAACGCCTTGCGCGGTCGCGCAGCACGTCGCGGCTCGCCTGTCGGTCTTGCGGCCTCGAGCTCGGACTCAATCGCGCCGAGCCCGGTCTGGATTTCGAAGGCGAAGGCCTGCTAGGCACGTTGGAGCTTCTCGGAGCTGCGACCGAAGCGGCGCGCTCCAGCTGCTTGACGATCCCATGAAGGTCGGCGATCCTCACCTGGGCACGCTCGTTGAGTGTCGCCATCCGGACGATCTCGGCCTTGAGTGTTTCGCTCCGGAGTTGTTGCAGTTCGGCCTTCTCCGCCGCCATGGCGACGAACATCGCCTTGAGCGTATCGATTTCGTGGGGACGGGCCGAAGCGCTTCTCATCATGACGCCGACAGAAGCTTATTGTGCACGGCCTGAAGCCCGCCTTTTGCGCCTGAGTCACTTCGCCACCGCCTTCCGGCCGGACGCCGTCGCCGTTCGGCTCGAACGCGTGTCCAGTCCATGCCTTCGACGAGCGCCATCAGTTTCGGCGCGGCAAGCCGATCACGCCGTTCTCCGCCAGCGGAACTTGTCCTCGTCCAGCGCTCACGGTGCGGGTATGCCGGCGTCGAGCAAACAGAGAGAAGTTTGGGGCCCAACCAGGACGGCCCCGTTACGAAGTTCGTCCTAGTCCCGGTTTGAGTGTCGAATCTTCATCGATTGCTTGGGCGACCAGCGTCCCCGCCGCCAGCGAGCCCGCAACTGCTCAGCAGAAGGGCGAAGTGAACGTGAATGCATCCATTTCGTAAATGTGTGTCTATCCAAGCAATCGATTTCTCTAATTATCCGATGAGCAATATGAACGCGTCAGGCAGGGTGCATCATTAGGAGTATTTTCGATGGCAAAGATTATCGAGGGTGGCCCGGGTGCCGAAACACTCATCGGCACCGAGCTTGACGATTGGATGGAGGGTTTCCAGGGCGGTGACTGGATTGACGGTCGTGGCGGCAACGACGAGATCTCGGGTGGCCCGGACAGTGACCGACTCATCGGCGGCAAGGGTAACGACCGCATCTTCGGCGGAGATGGCTGGGACGATCTCTCCGGCGACAACGGCCGCTTCAACCCGCGCGTCTCCGGTGAGGACAATGACAGGCTCAGCGGCGGTCCCGGCCAGGATGTCCTCTACGTGGGTGACGGCCAGGACACGTTGACCGGGGGCACCGACAGTGACACGTTCGTGTTCCAGTTCCACAATCCGGTGCCTGGGGTTGTCGGGTCGAAGTCGGACATTACCACTATCACCGATTTCAACCCGGCGGAGGACAAGTTCGCCTTCGATGCGGTGGGCCTCTACAATGACGGTTTTGGCGCGAACTTCGTCAACAACGCCAGCATACAGTCCGGCTACCCGGTGAGCAGCTTCTACAGTGGTGCGGCCTCAGGTGCGAACGGCGAACACGTCGTGGTAATCACTGGCGAATCTTTCAACTCTGCTTCTGAAGCCGCGAGTGCGATCTCCGGCGAGCACGCCGGCGACATCATTGTCTACCAAAGCAGCTACACCGACAGAGTCGCAACTCTGGCCTATGTCACCGCCGACAACAACGCGCATGAATTCGTCCACCTGGGCGGTGTGGTCACCGTGGCCGACCTAGGCCTGACCGCGTCGGACTTCACCTTCGTTTGATCCAGAAAACCCATACGGAACAGCGCCCCGCCCCCCGGGGGCGGGCGCTTCCGTTTCCGCTACTTGCGATGGGCCGGGGCGCCCGGGAGCAGTCGCAGCGTGTACAGCTTGACGAAGCCCTGCACGTCGCGCTGGTCGTACACCGAAATCTCCCTGAAGGCGTGGAGGCGGAAGCCTGTTCGGGCCCTTGCGGCCGGCCACGATGACGTTGCCCTTCCAAACCTTCAGCCGGACGGTGTTGTTGTTGACCCGCTCCATTAGATGCCAAACCAAACACATTCGGCGGGAGCACTGATCCTGAATCAGCGAGCGGATGCAGTCGGTTGCCGCTCGGGGACCAATATAGGGAGCTGGGTCGCCAGATCCTCACGGAGACCTACGTGAGTAACCATTCCTTGAAGGATTCAGCTTTGAGACCTTTCCCTCTGACTTCCGCTATTTGGGGAATTCTGTTGATCAGCGGCGTGGTCAACGTGCTTGCGCTGATCTCGCCGCTGTTCATGCTTCAGGTCTACGACCGCGTTCTGGCAAGTGGCAGCGTATCGACGCTAGTGGGGCTCGTCGTGCTTGCTGCAGGGCTTTATGCGTTCCAATGCCTGCTCGACGTTTTGCGCGCCCGCGTGCTGCTGCGGATTGGCGAGCGTTTCGATGAACAGTTTTCCGGACGCGTTCACGATGCGATCGTTCGCCTTCCGCTTTTAACGCGCATGCCGGGCGACGGCTTGCAGCCGCTTCGCGACCTCGACAATATTCGCGGATTCTTAGGTGGAAACGGTCCGACAGCGTTCTTCGATCTGCCTTGGATGCTGCTTTATCTTGCCATTTGCTTCCTCCTTCATTTCTGGATCGGCATGACGGCACTTATCGGGGCGATCGGTCTCACATCTCTGACACTTCTTACCAACACTCTCTCGCAACGGCCGATACGCGAGACCATTGCCCACGACATGGTGCGCAATGGCCTACTGCAAGCAGCGCGTTGCAATGCCGAGGTCGTGCAAGCTCTCGGTCTCGGAAAGCGGATCGCTGCCCGATGGCACAAGGCCAATGCCGAGTATCTGGCCGCCAACCGGAAAGCTGGGGACGTGGCAGGTGGGCTGGGTGGCATTGCAAAGTCGTTGCGCGTGCTGCTGCAATCGGCCATTCTTGCCGTCGGCGCGTACCTTGTCATCAGGCAGGAGGCTACGGCCGGGGTCATGATTGCCAGTTCGATCATGATGGGGCGTGCGCTGGCTCCGGTCGATCTGGCCATTTCAAGCTGGAAACCCTTCCTCATGGCGCGCCAGGGTTGGGCGCGGCTGGAGGACCTCCTGGGAAAGGTTCCTGAAACCGCTCCTGTTATGCCAATGCCTGCACCTGAACGCGAACTCCGCGTCGAAGGCGTGACAATCGTTCCGCCCGGCGAAAGGAAGCCGACCGTGACCGGCCTTGCGTTTGCCGTTCAGGCGGGAAGCGCACTCGGGATCATCGGTGCATCGGGTTCGGGCAAGTCGACACTCTCGCGCGCCATCGTCGGCGCATGGACGCCGGTCGCCGGAAAGGTTCGCATCGACAGCGCAAGCCTCGATCAATGGGACCGGGAAGCGCTAGGCCGTCATATCGGCTATTTGCCGCAAGGTGTTGAACTGTTCGACGGCACCATTGCCGAAAACATCGCTCGTTTTGAAGATAATCCTGACCCTGAGGCTATTGTCACCGCGGCGAAAGCAGCGGGCACGCACGAACTGATCCTCCGATTTGAGCACGGCTACGAAACTCCGATTGGTGAGGCCGGATCGGCACTTTCCGCCGGGCAGCGCCAGCGTATCGGTCTTGCCCGTGCTCTTTATCGAGACCCTTTCCTTGTTGTGCTGGATGAACCCAATGCCAATCTCGATGCGGAAGGCGAGGCTGCGGTCGTCAAGGCGATCGCCTCCGTGCGCGGGCGCAAGGGCATTGCGGTTGTCGTCGCCCATCGGCCGAGCGCCATCCGCGCCGTGGATTTTGTGTTGGTCATGGAAGGTGGACGGCAGCGAGCATTCGGTGCGCGTGATGAAGCGCTTTCCAAAGTCTTGAAGAGGGCAGCGATGGCACCAGGCGCTGGCGTCAAGGCCATCGCGTCTACACAGGATAACGTGGGAGAGCGCGCTGACATGGAGGATCCCGGTGGCCGGCATTCATCAGAATAATGACGTTTCCAGCTCCATTCGCCGGCACCTGCTGGCGGGCCTTCTGGCGAGCGTGATCTTTGTTGGAGGAGCCGGAGCCTGGGCGGCCTTCACGAATCTCTCCGGTGCGGTTGTCGCGTCCGGACACTTTGTCGTCGATTCCTATGTGAAGAAGGTGCAGCACCCGACCGGCGGGGTGGTGGGAGAAATCCTGGTGAGCGAAGGTGATAAAGTAAAAGCCGGCGACATCCTCATGCGGCTCGACGCCACCCAGACGCGCGCCACTCTCGCTGTAGTCACCAAGCGGCTCGATGAGCTGGCCGCCAACCTGGCACGACTCGAAGCTGAGCGTGACGATCTGGCGGAGATCGCCTTCCCGGACTGGCTGCTCGCCCGCAGAGATGTTCCGGACGTAGCTTCGGCAGTACATGGCGAGACGCGGCTGTTCGAATTCCGCAGACAATCCCGCGACGGAAGGCAGGCGCAGCTAGCGGAACGCATCACTCAATATGAGCACGAGATCGAGGGGCTCAAGGCGCAGGCAATCGCTTCTGAGAAAAGCACCGAGATTCTCCAAAAGGAAATTGCTGCCCTGAGTGGGCTGCGCGACCAAGGCATTGTCTCGGACCAACGCTTGAACAGCCTGAAGACGCAGGTTGCCACTTTCGGCGGCGAACGCGGTGAGAAGATTGCACATCAGGCACAGACGGCAGCCCGCATAGCCGAAACGCGCCTCCAGATCCTGCAGATCGATCCGGATTTCAAGACGGAAGTCGGCCAGGAGCTCAGAGAGGTTCAGGCGCAGGTTGGGGAGTATGTTGAGCGCAAGGTGGCGGCTGAACAGGAACTGCGACGGATCGATATTGTCGCGCCGCAGTCAGGCGCCATTCAACAACTCGCAGTTCATACGGTCGGAGGAGTGATCACGCCCGCCGATCCGATTATGCTAATCGTGCCCGAAGGCGACGATCTTGCGCTTGAAGCACGAATCACCCCGAAGGACATCGACCAAATCCAGCTTGGTCACAAGGCCGTGCTGCGGATGTCAGCCTTCAATCTGAGGACCACGCCGGTATTGAACGGATATGTCAGCCGGATCGCAGCCGATCTGGCGACGGACGAAAAAAACGGCGTTTCGTATTACCTGGTGCGTCTGTCGGTTCCGCATGCGGAACTGACGAAGCTCAAGGACCTGACGCTCGTGCCCGGCATGCCGGCCGAAGCGATGATCCAGACGGGCGAGCGTACGGCGCTTTCTTATTTTGTGAAGCCGCTGTCGGACCAAATCAGTCGCGCATTCCATGAGGAATGAAAGTAATCCACAGAAATATTTTGTTTGTATTCTTGTTGGTTGTTACGCATGCATGAGAGTCATAACCGTCTGAAAACACAGCCATGCTTTCCTCAGTTGGATTCCGCCTCTGACTCAGATTCGTGGTTCCGCGGTCATTTTGCCCTTCCAAGTCGCCGACCATTCAGTTCTTGGCCTCGAGCGCATTAAGATACCCATCATCGTACACAAAGGCTGGAAAAGAGTCCGGTGTCTTGAGCGATCCTAGGTCTGGAGACCTAGGGTGAGCCTGCAAGCACAGGGCTAGGACATGATTGAGCGTCTGCAATATTCGGACAGGTACATAGGAAGACAGGCAGGCGTCAAAAACGCGCTTTCAACGCGCTAAACCGATGCTACGCACCCCGAGCGTCTTGCCGCCCTCGCTCCCGCCGGTAGGAATCAATCGCGAGCAGGCTGCGACGTTCATCGGCGTAAGCTCAACGACCTTTGATGAAATGGTCCAGGACGGCCGGATGCCGCAGCCACGAATGCCGAGCAAGGGGCGCATTGTTTGGGACGTCGAGGAACTTGTATTGGCCTTTCGAAAGCTCCCTCACCGCCAAATCGGAGGAGCACCAAAGCTTGACGAAGATTCGCCGCCACTAGACAATCCTTGGGATCGAAAACCACGAACATGACGGATGAGCCCGTGAAAATCGATCTTAAGGGCGTAGTGAAGGACACTGATCGCCACGGCAATGATCGGTACTATTTTCGCGCACCGGGTCGGAAGAAGGTCCGGCTCCGTGAACCGACCGGCAGCGACGAGTTCCTCGAGGAACTGCGCTGCGCACGCGCCGAGGTCTCTTATGTTCGGCCCGGCACTCTTCCCGAGATTTGCCGGCGCCTCCCCAAGCCTTCCGAGCCAGCGAAGAAAGGCACGTTACTGTGGCTTTGCCAGGAGTATTACCGTCGGGGCGGCACGGAAATCACCCAAGACACTATGGCGCGCCGACGAGCAATTCTGGAGCGCGTATGCGAATTACCTCATCCCCTCGAAGGTGACCCGGATCCTCAGTATCCCACCAAGGGATCTCTGCCATTCGCCGGTATGAAACGGTCTCATGTTAAGGAGATCAGGGACACCAGGCTCGACGCCCTGGGCGCGGCAAACAATATCGTAAAAGCCATCAGCGCGATGTTTGAGTGGGCAAAGGACACAGAGATTCCGGGCGTCGACTCCAATCCCGCCCGCGGCATCAGACGGCTAAAGAGCGGCGACGGCTGGCACCCATGGGACGTGTCGGAGATCGTTCAATATGAGAAGCGGCATCCGCTGGGTACCGCAGCCAGACGTGCGCTCTCGATCTTCATGTTTACTGGCCTGCGGTTGTCCGACGTCGCGATCTTCGGTCGACAGCACATCACGCTCGTCTACAACGAGGAGACCGAGCAGTGGGAGAAGTGGATCAGAATTAAGCCTGGGAAGACCAGTCGTAACAAGGATGCGGTGTTGGTGGAGCTCCCGCTTCTGCCCGAACTAGAGGCGGAACTTGAGCACACGCCCTCCGACCAGATGACCTTCCTGGTCAATGAGTATGGTCGCCCGTTCTCGGAGAACGGTCTGGGCAACAAGATGCGCCAGTGGTGTGATCAAGCTGAGCTGCCGCACTGCAGTGCTCATGGAATTCGGAAGGCCGGCGCGACGATCGCCGCTGAGAACGGCGCGACGCACGAGCAGCTGAAGGCGATATATGGGTGGACTACGTACCAGCAGCCCGACCACTACATCAAGAAAGCGCGTCGCCGGAAGGTAGCGAGAGCGGCGAAATACCTGCTGGTTATCGATCGAAAAGAGAACAAAATTGTCCCACTTTCTGAGGGGGTTGAAAGAGGTGGGACAAAAATGGCCAAAAAATCCAATTAAATCAACGGCCACAAAAGCCAATGGTGGGCCCGGAGGGACTCGAACCCCCAACCAAGCGGTTATGAGCCGCCGGCTCTAACCATTGAGCTACAGGCCCCACGGCGTTGGATTAGTGTTTTTCCCTGAACCGCACAAGGCTTTCAGAGCGGCTTTCCGAGGGGGCTGGCCGAGACCGCCCAAATCAGCCCATATTGATAACCTATTGCACGTCCCCCATTGGAGCCGCTCGACACTCGGCAGTCTTGGGATCGCAGATCGAGGAGATTTCATGACCAGACGTATTTTGCCACTGGCGATTGCCGCCGCAATCGCATTTCCGGCGATCGCCGGCGCCGCCGATTCGCCGCCGCCGCCGCGCATCGTCGTCACCGGCGAAGGCGAGGCGGCGATAGCACCCGATCTGGCTCTGCTGACGCTCAGCGTCATGCGCGAGGCCAAGACGGCGCGTGCCGCGCTCGATGCCAATAACGACGCCATGGCCGCGGTGATCGCGGCAATGAAATCGTCCGGCATCAAGGAGCGCGACCTGCAGACCGCGGGCATCCAGATCAACCCGCGCTATAACTACACCAACAAGCCCGACGGCAGCCAGGAGGCCGAACTTGTCGCCTATCAGGTGACCAACACGCTTTCGGTGCGCATCCGCGACATCGACAAGACCGGCGACATTCTCGACAAGGCGGTGTCGCTCGGCGTCAACCAGGGCGGCGGCATCTCCTTCTCCAACGACGATCCGGCGGCAGCCGTCACTGAAGCGCGCAAGAAGGCCGTCGCCAATGCCATGGCCAAGGCCAAGACGCTGGCCGAAGCGGCCGGCGTCGGCATCGGCCGGGTTCTGGAAATCACCGACCAGAATTTCGCACCGCCGCCGATGCCAATCAACGCCAAGGCTTTCGATGCGGCCGGCGCATCGGTCCCCGTGCAGGCCGGCGAGAATTCCTATACCGCGCAGGTGACGGTGACTTTCGAACTGAAGTGATCGTCGATCGCAGCGCATAAAAAACCCCGGAGGACCGATCCTCCGGGGTTTTCGAGCCGCACCTTTCCGTCCTGGCGGAAAGAGGCTCCGCTACTTTACCGGCTGAAAGACGCCGGCCGCAAAGCTTCGACGGGCTTAGCGATAGATAATCGGACAACCGCGCTCGTTGGCGAATACGATCACCACGCGGTCGCCGTACTGGCGGCCAGCGACCTTGACCGTGCGGCGGTTGATGTCGACGATGCGGGCGCGGCGCAGGCCCATACGTTCGGCCTTGTCGAGGGCACGCTCGGGCGAACAGGAGCGGCGCCAGTTGCGCTCACGGCGGTGTTCGCGATAGTAACCATCATCTTCGTCGCCGGTATAGACGCCGACGCGCGGATCTTGGTTGTTGCCGAAGCCGAGATAGATACTGTCTGCATGGGCTGGGATGGCAGCAAGCGTGCCAAGGCCGACAAGAGCCGAAAGAGCCGCCGTCTTGATGGTGTTGAACATTGTCTTCTCTCCTTGTTTGAGGGTTTCCACCCGTTTTCGTCGAACCGATGGGAGGAGAATGCACCCGCCTGTCTGAATTTTTTGCGAACCGGCCGTTCATCTCCGGTTCATGCGGCAGAACCGGGATAGTCTCTCGCTTCCGGAACCGGTGCTATGGACGGCGGTCCTACATAGGGTGGACCGGCATGGGCGGATAGGCAACGTCCGTTTTGCTGTCGGTTCTGGGTCCTAGATTCCGGAGTAAATCCTAAGGCTCGTCTGCAAGCATATGGTCGAAATAATCCTCCGGCTCGGCAAGCTCCGTCTCGCTGGCGCTGACCCGGCCGCGCATCGAGATGCCGGCCTCGTGCACAGTCTCGTCGCTTCCCGACACCAGCCTGTGCCACCAATAGAGATCGCGGCCCTCGGCAACCAACCGGTAAGCGCAGGTCTTGGGCAGCCAGCTGATGGTGCGCACATTCTGCGGCGTCAGCCCGACGCAATCCGGAACACGCGCCAGCCGGTTGGTATAATCGGAGCAGCGGCAGCTTCCAGCGTCGAACAGCCGGCAGCCGACGCTGGTCCAGTAGATATCTCCGGTGTCCTCGTCTTCGAGTTTGGACAGGCAGCATTTGCCACAGCCGTCGCAGAGCGATTCCCACTCGGCCGGGGTCATCGCCTCCAGCGTCTTGGTTTTCCAGAACGGCTTTTCCATCGTCGGCATGTGGACCTCGGAGGCGTCAAGGTCAAGCGCAGCAACCCATGCACCCTCGTCCGAACAATACGCCGGGACCATACGCCAAGACCATACGAATGACATGAAGTCGCCTTCAAAACGCCGGTCAATCGCCCTGTGCCACCGCTAAGACCTACAAACAGGAACCAAACATGGTTGCTGAAAGTTTGGGCAGGGATGGGACGCCACAAGGAGTGTTTATGATGAAACGCCAACCACGGATTCTGGCAGGCACGGCGCTTGGCCTGTTGATGGCGTCCGCGCCGTTAGGCGCGTTCCCGCTGCAAGGCAGCGCCGCATTCGGCCCCGCTCGGAACAGCGCAGTGCTTATCCCGGCGCAGTCGAATTGCGCCGAAGGCGAGTCGGCCGAAGCCTGTGCCCAAGGCGGGCAGGCGGAGCCGGAACAGAAGCCCGGCAAGAGGCGCGAACGGCAGGAGCGAACCGAAGCACCCGCCGAACAATCGGGCGAGTCCGAGCAAAAGCCGCGCCGGAACAAGCGCGAGCAGCAACAGACCGAATCCGCGCCCGCCGAACAACTCGCGCCCTCGGGCGGAGAGGAGCAGGGCAATCAACGCAGGAAAAAGAGGCAGCAACAGCAGATCGAAGCCGAACAGCCGGCCGAGCAGGCTGCACCCGTGAATGACGATCAGCAGATCAAGCCGCGCAGGAAGAAGCGCGACCAGCAACAGCGGGAAGCCGCACCTGCTGAACAGCCGGCCGAGCAAGCTGCACCCGCGAGCGACGATCAGCAGCAGCTCAGGCCGCGCAGGAAGAAGCGCGACCAGCAACAGCAGGAAGCCGCACCTGCTGAACAGCCGGCCGAGCAGGCTGCGCCCGCGAACGACGTTCAGCAGCAGCTCAAGCAGCGCAGGAAGAAGCGCGACCAGCAACAGCAGGAAGCCGCACCTGCTGAACAGCCGGCCGAGCAGGTTGCCCCTGCAAACGACAACGAGCAGGGCAATCCGCGCAAGAGGAAGAATAAGCAGGACCAGCAGGCGGCGCCGGCTCTCCCACAGGCCGAGCCACTTCCAACCGACAAGCAAGCCGCTCCTGCTCAAGCCGAACAGCCCCAGGACCAGACGAAGAAACGCGGCAAGAAGCCCGTTGGGGAAGAGCCGGTGACAGGCGAACAGCAGCCCGCAACCGGTGAGCAACCCGCCACCGGCGAACAGGCAGCACCCGCCGAGGGTGGGCCCCCTGCTTCGGGCGAAGCCGCGGCCAACCCGAACGAGGCGCCCATACTGGACAGTCAGAAGGATGTCAGGCGCAGGCACGGCAAGGACCAAGGCGGCCAAAACGCGGGTCGCCAAAATGGCGGCAAAACGGGTGGTCAGGAAGGCAACCAGCCCGTCGAGGAGAACGGCAACCAGGCGGAAGTCTCGAAACCGGCTCCGGTCGACCAGGGGCCGCCCCCGACCGACGACCGGGCAGCGCAGCAGGAGATCAAACCTGAAAAGATCGCTCCCGTGACCGAGGAAAAAGGCAAGCGCGTCGAGCGCTCAGCCGATTTCGAGGATGTTCGTCGTCGGCGGCGCCCGCAAGGCACCAATGTCCTCAGGGAATTCGGCGACCGCGTCATCCTCCAGTTCAACAACCAGACGTTCGTCGAAAGCAGCGACGCCCCGCGTATGCACCGCGGCGCCAGGAATGTCTATTATGAGGACCTGTCGGGCGATCGCACCCGGGAAATCGTGGAGCGTGACAACGGTTTCCGGATCGTCACCATCCGCAACCGCTACGGCGACGTGATCCAGCGTTCACGCATCGCGCCTGACGGACGCGAATATGTGCTGAGCTATGTCGACGAGCGGAACTATGACGATGATGCAGACTGGCGCGACCCGGGCGACGACCTGCCGCCGATGCGCCTTACCATCCCGCAAGAGGAATACATTCTGGATTCCGAAGAGGTCGAGGATCCGGACGACTACTACACCTTCCTCGAACGACCGCCGGTGGAGAAGGTCCAGCGCCTCTATTCGATCGACGAGGTCAAACGCTCGGCCCGCGTGCGCGACATTGCCCGCCGCATCGACCTCGATACGCTCAACTTCGAATTCGGTTCGGCTTCGATTTCCGACACCGAGGTCCAGAAGCTGGAGGGTGTTGCCAACGCCATGGACAAGCTGCTGAAGAAAAACCCGGCCGAGACCTTCCTGATCGAAGGCCACACGGATGCAGTCGGCAAGCCGGAAGCGAACCTTGCATTGTCCGACCGCCGCGCCGAGGCAGTCGCCGAAGCCTTGACCAATGCCTTCGGCATCCCGCCGGAGAACCTGACGACACAGGGCTATGGCGAGGAGTATCTCAAGGTAGACACGTCGGGACCCAACCGTGAGAACCGCCGCGTCGCCATCCGCCGCATCACCTCGCTGGTGGCGCCGGTGGCCAGCGCCCAATAAGCGGAATGTGAACCGCGCGATCCGATCAACCATTGAATCGCGCGGTCACCAATCTTGAAACGCGAGGTCACCAATCCCAAATTTTGGAAAGGGCGTCCCTGCCCCGTCCCGACTCCAGCGGGACACACGAGCCCCGCCGGTTCCCCTCCCCGGCGGGGTTTCGTTTTTTAGAACCTTGCAAACCGCCGCAGCCTGCCCGAAATACGGCACTCCGACAACGGAGCCCGGAATCGCCGCATGAAGCGCCTCGAACTCGCCATCGAATCGATCATTCTCGCCTCGCGCTGGCTGCTGGTCGTCTTCTATCTCGGACTGGGCGCGGCGCTTGCCATCTATGCCGTGTCCTTCGGCAAGAAGCTGTTCGAGTTCGTCTTCGTGGCCTTCACGCTCGACGACACCGATACCATCCTGAAGATCCTCGGCCTCATCGACGCCGCGCTGGTCGCCTCACTGGTGGTGATGGTGATCATCTCGGGCTACGAAAACTTCGTAAGCCGCTTCGATGAAAATGACGGCAAGGTGCATTGGCTGGGCACGATCGATGTCGGCTCGCTGAAGGTCAAGGTCGCCTCGACAATCGTCGCCATCTCCTCGATCCACCTCCTGCAGGTTTTCCTGAACTCGGTCTCCTACACGACCGACCAGCTGATGTGGCTGACCATCATTCATCTGGCCTTCGTTCTGTCGGCACTGATGCTTGCCTATATCGACCGGCTGATGGGTCTTGGCAAAGCCAAGAAAGCCGAAGGCTGAGCACGCGTCTGTGCCGGTCTTTAAGAGATACGCCTGTCAGCTAGATGCTTTCCGTCAGTAAATACCTTTGATTTTGGTATCAGTCCGCTCGAACACCTCGTCCGGCACAAAAAAGTCGCCGGCGAGCGGGCCTGTCGCGCCCGGCGCATAGGCTGAGAAATCGCTGACGCCTTCGGCGCGCAGCACTTCTTCGTCGATGTAGAAATTACCGGTTGCCCCGCGCGACGGCCTGACCAGGATGGCGTGTGCGGCATCGGCCATGATGTCGGGCGAACGGCTCATCGCCGCCACCGTCGCCCCGCCCAGGAGGTTGCGCACCGCCGCCGTGTCGATGGTCGAGATCGGCCATAGCGAATTGACCGCAATGCCGTCCCTGGCGAACTCGGCGCTCATGCCCAGCGTGCACATCGACATGCCGAACTTCGCCATCGTGTAGGCGACATGGTTCTTGAACCATTTGGCCTTCATGTCGAGCGGCGGCGCCAGATTCAAAATGTGAGGATTTTCCGCCAACCTCAAGTGTGGAATGCACATTTTGGAGACGAGAAAAGTACCGCGCGTGTTGATCTGGTGCATCAGGTCGTAGCGTTTCATGTCGGTCTCCAGCGTGCCGGTGAGTTGGATGGCGCTGGCATTGTTGATGCAGATATCGATGCCGCCGAACGTCTCCACGGTCTTGGCGACGGCTTCGGCGACCTGCGCTTCATCGCGGATGTCGCACAGCGCCGGCAGCGCCTTGCCGCCGGCCCGCTCGATCTCTTGCGCCGCTGTGTAGATCGTCCCCGGCAGCTTCGGATGCGGCTCGGCGGTCTTGGCCGCGATCGTCACATTGGCGCCGTCGCGCGCGGCGCGCAGCGCAATCGCCAGCCCGATGCCGCGTGACCCGCCAGAGATGAACAGCGTCTTTCCCTTGAGCGACATCCTCGCCCCTCCCTGTGCTACTCTCTTTTCTACCATCTTTTCTCCTTGCGATCCTTGCCTGCACCGCCGGCGGATACAAGCGCCCTTAACCCGCAGCGGTGGTGTGACGCTACGGAGGGTCGTGGATTTCGCGGGAGCGCGCGTTGAATCTGTCGGGCAAGTTGGTATATATTCTATACGAAAAGGGAGAATATATAAATGGCCTTATCGATCAAGAATATGGCAGTCGAGCAACTGGCACGTGAGCTCGCCCGCCGGCGCCAGGTATCGGTGACGGAGGCCATCCGTCAAAGCCTCGAGCGCGAGGTTGCGCGCGAGCGGCTTGTGCCGCGCGACGAGACCGGTGACCTTTTTCAACGTCTGATGGCGATTGCGGAACGAGCTGCACGAATACCGGAGCGCAAAGACGCGATGAGCGACGATGAAATTCTCGGTTATGACGAACTGGGTATCCCGACGCGATGATCATCGATTCCTCGGCGCTGGTCGCCATTTTACGCACGGAGCCGGGCTACGACCGCTTCGTTTTGGCGATCACCCAGGCTGAAAGACGTTTGCTTCCGGCACCGACACTGCTTGAAACGACAATGGTGCTCGTCGGCCGCTGGCAGGACCAGATTATCGATCGCTTCGAAACTTTTTTGCGCACCGCCTCGATCGAGACGATCCCCTTCACGGCCGACCACGCCGCGGTCGCTCGTCAGGCGTTCCTGCGCTATGGCAAGGGCCGGCATCCGGCCGCCCTCAACTTCGGCGACTGCATTGCCTATGCTGCGGCACGTATCGAAGCCATGCCGTTGCTGTTCAAGGGTGACGATTTCCGGCTGACCGACATCGAACCGGCTGTTTGATCCACGGCTAGACCAGCACCAGGCCCTGCCGCATGGCGATGGCGATCGCATCGGTGCGGTTGGCGGCACCGAGCTTCGTCAGGATCGCTGCGACGTGGAATTTCGCCGTATGCACGGAGATGTTCAGCCGCCGCGCGATGACCTTGTTGGGCGCGCCTTCGGCGAGCAGTGCCAGCACCTCGCTTTCGCGCGGCGAAAGCGTCGGCCGGACGATTTGCTCGTTACTCGGTTCCTCGTCGAACCGGTCGCTGTCATGAAAGGTAAAATCGTGCCCGTCTGACAGAGCGTGGCTGTCACGCGAAATCCGGTAGCCAGCCGCCGCCAGCCGCGCCGCAGCGGCGATCAGCACGTCGTCCGCTGCCACCGGCAGCACGGCAAACACTGTATCGGCCGGCCGCTCCCCGGCCGCTCGCGACGATAGCAGCACTCGAGGCATAGCGGCGTCGACGAGCCCGCCTTGCACCCCATGATCATCGACGATGGCGACATCCGCCGCCCAACGCCCGTCGACTTCGCCCGCCAGAAAAGGCTGCAGGTCATCGGTCGCAGCGAGAGCCGCGGACAGACTTCGCGCGCGCTCGACGTCACGGAGCACGATCAGCACCGTCAGCCGTCTGCCAGCGACCTCACCGCTTACCATCTATCCCTCAGCTCAGTGGTTTTTCACCGATGGTCAGTGAGACCTCACGGTTCTCGCCGCCGCGCACCACGCCGAGTGTCACCAAGGCACCGGCGCTGTCCGGCCCGAGCTTGCGGATCAGCTCGCGCGGGCCATGCACCGTCTCTGCGTTCCACGATACGATGATGTCGCCGAGACTGAGACCGGCGGCTTTCGCCGGGCCGCTATCGTCAAGGCTCATCACCATGGCGCCCTGTGTATCACCATTGCGGACCGGATGCAGGCCGGCACCAAGATAGCCCCTCGCCACATGACCCTTCTCGCGCAGCGTCGTGACTGCCCGCTCGATCGTTTCGTAAGGCATGACCAGCGCCCGCCGGCGTGGCCCGAACAGCAGCATGCCGATCAGTCCGCCCTTGGCGTCGAGCACAGGGCCGCCCTCGAAACGGCCGCCGGCATTGACGGCAAGGTTGATGCGCCGGTCGATCGTGCCGCCGCGCATTGAACGCCAGGCCGGGCCGACCTCGCCGACCGTGCCGAAGGTAGCGAGCGAGGTGCCGTCGCTATTGCCCGCGACGATCGCCAGATTGCCCGGCCGCACTGCATCCGCCTTCACCAGGGACGGCACGCTTGGTGCGCCGGTGGGTTTCAAAACGGCCGTGCCGGTGGACGGGTCGCGGCCGACCAGCTCGGCCTTGACGGTTTCGCCCGAAGGAAACGTCAGCTCGATCTCCTCGCCGGCCTCGACCGCCTCCTCGGCAGTGACGAAATAGCCGTCCTGCCAGTGGAAAGCGGTAGACGTGCGGTGGTGGTGCGTCGCGAAGCTGGCCGTCGCTGGAGCCGCGGCTGCGGCGATGTCGGCAATGGCGTCGGAAAATGTGCTCAGATTGAAATCGCTCATGATTTGTCTCCTGGGTTCCTCGTGACCCAGATATCGCTCGGCAGGGCGTTGGCGGATACTCGCCTGACGGCTAGTTGGGCGTTTGACTGGCCATCTGGTCAGGTCGCGGCCGGTCCGGCCGCTCCGCACATATAGGCATTGTTCATCTTGTTCCAAAAGCTACGGAGCCCCGCAGATGGCCCTGCCCGCCCAGCAATTGCAATATGACGATGCCCTTCTCGATGCCTATTCGGCGACGGTCGCCGATGCCGTCGACCGCATCGGGCCCGCCGTCTGCCGCATCGAGCGTGTCGGTGGCCCGGGCGGCCATGGCTCAGGCTTCGTCATCGCGCCGGACGGGCTGGTCGTCACCAACTTCCACGTCGTCGGCGATGCGCGCAGTGTGCGCGTGTCGATGCCGGACGGCGCCTCCAGGGAAGGCCGCGTGCTCGGCCGCGACCCCGACACCGACATTGCGCTGGTGCGCGCCGACGGCAACTTTGCCGACGTTGCGCCGCTTGGCGATTCCAAGCGTTTGAGGCGCGGCCAGATTGCAATTGCCATCGGCAACCCGCTCGGCTTCGAATGGACCGTCACCACCGGCGTCGTCTCGGCGCTCGGCCGCTCGATGCGTGCCTCCACCGGCCGGCTGATCGACGACGTCATCCAGACTGACGCCGCGCTCAACCCCGGCAATTCCGGCGGACCGCTGGTGTCCTCGGCCGGCGAGGTGATCGGCGTCAACACCGCGATGATCCACGGAGCGCAAGGCATCGCGTTCGCGGTTGCCTCCAACACCGCCAATTTCGTCATCTCGGAGATCATCCGCTTCGGCCGCGTGCGCCGCGCCTTCATCGGCGTTTCCGCCGACACCACCAACCTGCCGCGCCGCGCAGCACTCTTGTCGCAAGTGTCGAGCAGCACGGCGGTGCGCCTGCGCAGCGTCGAGAAGAACAGCCCGGCGGACAAGGCCGGCCTCAGGGAAGGCGACATTATTGTCGCCATCGACGGCCGCCCGGTCACCGGCGTCGACGATCTTGTGCGCATGCTCGACGCCGAGCGCATCGGCCGCGAGACACTGTGCACGGTGGTGCGCCGCTCCGGCATTGCCCAGGTCACGGTGATGCCGTTGGCGAGGGCAAGCTAGCTCGCTGCAGCACCCTGCGCATATTGCGCCAGGAATTCCGGGCTCGGCGGGATCGGCCTGATCACGTCGATCAGCACGCCGTTGGGATCCTTGGTGATGAAATGGCGCTGGCCGAAGGGTTCGTCGCGCAGCGTTAGCAGGATCGGCAGGCCGGCGGCGGTGATCCGCTCATAGACGGCATCCGGGTCCCTGACCTCGAAATTGATCAGCACGCCAGACGCGCGGCCCCGCCCCTCCTCCGGGATCGTCTCATGATCGCCCTGGACGATGCCGAGGTTGACGCGGCGATCTTCGGCTGAGCGCAGATGGATGTACCAGTCGGCCTCGAACAGCGGCTTGAAGCCGAAATGCGCGACATAAAAGGCTGCAGTGCCGGCAACATCGCCCGTCATCAGCACCGGATAATAGCTCGTCGTCCTCATCTTTCCTTCTCCCGGCGAACACCATACAATCTGCATGTAAATGTAACTAACATACAGGCTGAATGTATGCAACAGCGATCCGCTCGCCGCTCCAACCGTGATCGCACCGAAGCGACACGCGCCGAGCTCATCGCTGCGGCGCGAAAACTGTTCACCGAAAAATCCTATGCCGAGACCAGCACACCCGAGATCGTCGCCGCTGCCGGCGTAACGCGCGGCGCGCTTTATCATCACTTTGCAGACAAGCAGGCGCTGTTTGCCGCTGTGGTCGAACAGGAGGCGCAAGCCGTGGCGGAAGAGATCGAACGCGCGTCGCCGCCTTCGCTATTTGCCCGCGATGCGCTGATTGCCGGCTCGGATGCCTATCTGGCTGCCATGCGCGCCCCCGGCCGAACTCGGCTCTTGCTGCTTGATGGCCCCGCCGTGCTCGGCCGCGCCGCCATGGATGCGATCGACAATCGCCATGGCAACCGTTCGCTGCGTGAGGGCCTTGTTGCCGCGATGCGCTCGCACTCTATGACGAGATTGCCTGTGGAAGCACTGACCGCTTTGCTCGCCGCTGCCTTCGACCGCGCAGCGCTCGCCATTGAAGCTGGAGCATCGATCGAGGACTATCGCGCCGTTCTCATCGCGCTGATCGACGGTCTGTCTCCGGCTCCTCCTTAGGCACCTCACCCGGCTCGAATTCGTTGAAACAACCAAGCTGGCGCTTGAACTGATCGATCAGCCAGGCGGCCGCCGGTTTCGGGCTGCGATCGGCGCGGTGCATGGCATAAAGCGGCGAGCGGACTTCGCTGTAAGGCTCGAGATCGAGTTCGACGAGCCGGCCGTTCGCCAGATCATCGGCAATCAGCCATCGCGGCAGCCCGCCCCAGCCCAGCCCCTCGCGCATCAGCACGTGCTTGGTGCGCACATCCGTCAGCCGCCAAGTGCGGTAGGCGAAGACGCCATAGTCGCGCCCGCGCGTACGCTCGGACTGGTCCGAGACGACCAGTTGGATGTGTTCGCGGACATCCTCCAGCGCCACTGGTCTGGGCAGCAGCGCCAGCGGGTGATCAGGCGCTGCGGCCGGCACCAGGGAGAAGAAACCGATGCGCAGCAGATTCACGTCCGCCTCGCCCAGAAGCCCTCCGATGCCGAGATCGGCCTGTCCGCCGACAACATGATCGAGGATAAGGCCAAGCGAGCCGATATGCAGACGCAGTGTCACGGCCGGAAACTGCACCTCGAATGCCTTTAGCACCCGAACCAGCACCGGCGACGGTAGCGTCACGTCGACCGACAGCGCAACTTCCGCCTCCAATCCCTGCCGATATCCGTCGATACGCGAGCGGATGCGTTGCAGCACGCCGACCATGCGCCGCGCATCTTCCAGCGTCGCCTTGCCGACATCGGTCAGTTGCGGCTCACGCGTGCCCTCACGCTCAAACAGCTTCAGCCCAAGCTGCGCTTCGAGGTTGGCAATGGCGTAGCTGATGACCGACTGCGCGCGGTTGAGCTTACGGCCGGCAGCCGAGAAGGAACCGGTGTCGGCCACCGCAACCAGGATCTGCAGTTGGTCAAGCGTCGGGTTGGGCTGCATCTTTCAATCCACAATTTAGATGGATCATATACAAAATATACCAGTTTTTCAAATGGGTCTGCGCACACATATTTGCCGGGAGATTTTAATCCAACCTTGGAGAGTCACCATGTCCATCCTTCTTGTCACATCCAGCCCACGCGGCGCCGCCTCGCACTCGACCCGTGTCGCCAACGAACTCGCCGACAAACTGCTTGCCGCCGATCCTTCGGCCAAGCTTGTCGCCCGCGACCTCGTCGCCAACCCGCTGCCGCATATCGACCCCGACTATTCGACCGGCATCTATACGCCGGCCGAAGCGCGCACCCAGCGCCAGGCTGAGGTCGTCGGCGTTTCCGATACTGTACTGGACGAGCTGTTTGCGGCCGACACCGTCATTCTCGCCACCGGCTTCATCAACTTCAACATCTCGTCGACGCTGAAATCCTGGGTCGACCACGTCGCCCGCTCCGGCAAAACCTTTGCTTATAGCGATGCTGGCCCGAAAGGCCTCGTCACCGGCAAGAAGGTCTATGTCGTGCTGGCTTCGGGCGGTATCTATTCCGAAGGTGCGGCCGTGCAGTTCGATCACGCCATTCCCTACCTGCGCAGCGTGCTCGGCTTTCTCGGCATGACCGATGTCGAGGTCATCCGCATCGAAGGAGTCGGCATGGGCGCCGATGCGGTAGCAGCAGCGCTGGCCAAGGCCTCGACCAAGGTCGACGCCATTGTGGCCGCGACCGGAAGCGCCGAGCGCGTCGCCGCCGCGGCGTAAAGCCAGCATCGTTTGAATTGAACAAGGGTAGGCGCTCGGTGCCTGCCCTTGCTGTCGTTGGCGACAACCTATTGTGGTGGGCCAACAACTGCCATTGGTTATTCCGCTTGTCTGCGCTATCGGTCGCGGATGTTCCTGTCCGTTGCCACAACGCACCGTCCGGCCACCGATCTCGGTTTCCTGCTGCACAAGCATCCCGATCGTTTGCACGAGACCGACCTCTCCTTTGGCAAAGGGTGGCTATTCTATCCCGAAGCGACCGAAGAGCGTTGCGAGGCAGCACTCCTGCTCGATGTCGACCCGATAGGGCTAGTGCGCGGCAAGGGGCGGGCGGAAGGCTTGCTGGACCAATATGTGAACGACCGGCCTTACGCGGCATCGTCTTTCCTGTCCGTGGCGCTAAACAAAATGCTGCGGACGGCGATGACCGGAATGTCAAAGGAGTGCCAGGAACTGGCTAGCGGCGAACTGCCGCTGGAGGCAGTCGTGACTCCACTGCCGATGCGCGGCGGTGAGGCTCTGGTTCGAAGCCTGTTCGAACCCTTGGGCTGGACAGTCGATCTGACGCCAATCGAGGGAATCGGGTCTGATGCAGGCGAGTCCCGGTACGGCCATCTGAAGCTGACCGGCACGGGCCGGCTCAGCGCCTTGTTGAACCACCTCTACGTGCTGATCCCGGTGATGGACGATGCCAAGCATTATTGGGTCGGCGAAGCAGAGGTCGACAAGCTGCTGTCCAAGGGAGAGGGCTGGCTGGAAAAACATCCCGCCAAGGACCTGATAGTTCGCCGATACTTGCGCAACCGCGGTGCCTTGGCCCGCATCGCTCTGGAACGACTGGTTCCTGAAACGGCCAGGGAGACTTTGCCGCCCGAACTGCGTGTCACACCTGAGGAAGCGCTGGAGACGCCGATCCGGCTCAACGATCTGCGCATGGAAGCTGTTGTCCGAGCCATCCAGGCAACGGGTGCAACCACGGTTGCGGACCTGGGATGCGGCGAAGGCAAGCTACTTTATCGGCTCGTGCGCGAGCGATGGGTCCATAAGCTGTTCGGGTTGGATCCAGCGGCACGCGAACTGGAATGGGCTGCAAAGCGTCTCAAGCTGAACGAGTTTGGCGGGCCGCCGGAGGGCCGGGTTACGCTGCTGCACGGATCTCTGACATACCGGGACGGCCGCTGGGCGGCAGCCGACGTCGCCGTGCTGGTCGAGGTCATCGAGCATCTCGACGAGGACAGGCTGCCCCTGGTCGAACGCATCGTTTTCGGCGAGACGGCGCCTAAATCCGTCATCGTGACCACTCCGAACGCGGACTACAACGCTCTGTTTCCCAGATTGGCCCCTGGCGCATTTCGCCATCCCGATCACCGTTTCGAATGGAGCCGGGCTCAGTTCGAAACCTGGGCGGCCAAAATCGGTGAGATCTATGGCTATGCAGCCACCTTCAGCGGTATCGGAGCCCAGGATTCTACCCTCGGCGCGCCCACGCAGATGGCGGTGTTCACCCGATGAGAGAACTGGACAAGACCGATCTCGCCATTCCTGACTTTGCCCTCGTCGTGCTGATCGGCTCGACCGGATCGGGCAAGTCGACTTTCGCGGCCAGGCATTTTCTGCCGACCGAGATCATCTCCTCGGATCAGTGCCGGGCGCTGGTCTCCGACGATGAGACCGACCAGGACGTCTCTGCAGATGCCTTCGATCTGGTGCGCGAAATAGCCGGCAAGCGGCTTAAACACCGCAGGCTGGCCGTCATCGACGCCACCAACGTGCGAGCCGCCGACCGCAAGGCCTGGATTGAGCTGGCGCGCAAGTGGCACGCTTTGCCCGTCGCCGTGGTCCTCGATCCAGGCGTCGAGGTGTGCGTCGCACGCAATGCGGTGCGAGCCGACCGGCCGGTCGGCGCCGGGGTCGCCCAGCGCATGACAACCGAGATCCGCAAGGGTCTTGGCGGCCTGCAACGCGAGGGCTTCCGCCAGGTCTGGACGCTTACCAGCGAGGCCAGCATCGACGCGGCCGAGGTGTCGCGGCAGCCGCTATGGACCGACAAGCGCGACGACCACGGCCCGTTCGATATCATTGGCGACATCCACGGCTGTTCGGATGAACTTCAGATGCTGCTCGCTCGACTGGGCTACAGCGTCGCCTGGTCTGAACATCAGGGCGACCGAACGGCCACTGTGATCCCGCCGCAGGGCCGCAAGATCGTCTTTGTCGGCGACCTCGTCGATCGCGGCCCCAACTCGCCCGACGTACTGCGCATCGCCATGAGCATGGTCGCGGCCGGGACCGCCTATTGTGTCCAGGGCAACCATGAACGCAAACTCGGCAGCTGGCTGGAAGGTCGCAAGGTCACGGTCGCCCACGGCCTCGAGCAGACGATAGACCAGTTGAACACGCAGGACCGCGGCCTGCGAGAGGCGCTGCCGGCCTTTCTCGACGGCCTGCGCAGCCACGTCTGGCTGGACGGCGGACACCTCGCCGTCGCCCACGCCGGTCTCAAGGAGGAAATGATCGGACGCGGCTCCGGCGCCGTGCGCGAGTTCGCTCTGTACGGCGAGACCACAGGCGAGACTGACGAGTTCGGGCTGCCCGTCCGCGCGGACTGGGCCGCAGCCTACCGTGGCAAGACAGCCGTAATTTATGGACATACGCCAACGCTGTCGGCCGAGTGGGTCAACAACACCCTGTGTATCGACACTGGATGCGTGTTCGGCGGCAAGCTGACGGCCTTACGCTGGCCGGAACGCGAACTGGTAGAGGTGCCGGCAATCCAGACATGGTCGGAGCCGATACGTCCGCTGGGCGGGTCCTGTCTGGGCAAATCGGCACAGGCCGACGCCGACGGCGTGCTCGATTACCAGGATGTCTCCGGTCGCCGCTGGATCGAGACCGGGCTGAGGGGCCGGATTGTGGTGGCCGAGGAGAACGCCTCGGCGGCACTGGAAGTGATGAGCCGCTTCGCGCTGTCGCCGCAATGGCTGATCTATCTGCCGCCGACCATGTCGCCGTCCGAGACCAGCAGCCAACACGGCTGGCTGGAACGTCCGGAAGATGCCTTCGCTTATTTCCGCGAACGCGACGTCGCCCAGGTCGTGTGCGAGGAAAAGCATATGGGTTCGCGGGCGGTGGTCGCGCTGTGCCGGAACGCGCAGGCGGCGCGCAGCCGCTTCGGGATCCCGGGCGACGAGACCGGCGCAATCTGGACCCGCACCGGACGTTCCTTTTTCAACGACGGCACCATGACGGAAGGCCTGCTCGCCCGTCTCCGGGTCGAGGTCGACGCGGCGGATCTGTGGACGGAATTGAACAGCGACTGGCTGCTGCTGGACACCGAGATAATGCCTTGGTCGGCAAAGGCCGGCAGCCTGATCGAAAGCCAGTATGCGCCGGTGGCGACATCCTCAGCCGCCGGTTTCAAGGTCAGCCGCGAGGCGCTAGCCCGTGCGATGGCGCGCGGCGTCGATGCGGCCGGCCTGAACGCACGCCTTGAAGACCGGGCCGCCCGTGCGGCTAAATACGCCACGGCCTGGGCGCCTTACGTGTGGCCGGTCTCCGGCGTCGACGACCTTAAGGTCGCGCCTTTCCACCTGCTCGCCAGCGAGGGACGTGTTTGGTTTGACCAGGATCATGTCTGGCACATGTCGCTCGCGGACCGTCTGGCTGCCCATGTTGGCGTGGTCACGCCGACCCGATGGCGTACGGTTGATCTGGCCGACGGCAGCGCGTGTGCGGAGGCTATTGCCTGGTGGGAGGCGCTGACTGGCTCGGGCGGCGAAGGCATGGTGGTCAAACCACGCGACTTCGTCAGCCGTGGCAAGAAGGGACTCACCCAGCCGGCGCTGAAGGTCCGCGGCCCGGAATATTTGCGCATCATCTATGGTCCCGAATATGACGCGCCGGACAATCTCATCCGCCTGCGAGAACGCGGCCTGAGCGGCAAGCGCAGCCTGGCACTCAGGGAGTTCGCGCTCGGTCACGAGGCGCTGACGCGATTTGTCGCCAAGCAGCCGCTACGCCGCGTTCACGAGTGTGTCTTCGCCGTGCTGGCGCTGGAAAGCGAGCCAATCGACCCAAGGCTGTAATAACGATCTACCCGAAGATCTTCTCGCCTTGCTCATCGACCAGCTGGATGCCCTTCTTGATCGAGATGTCGACAGCGTCATCAAGCCCGGCAAAGCGATCGGCGCGGATGAATTTGTGCTCCTTCATCACGCCGTCGATCTCCTTCGAAACCACGCCGCAGGTCTGGTACTGGCCCTCCGCCTTGTAGGGCGTGGCGCTGATCAAAAATCCCTTGTGCTCGATTTGCTTTACCGGCGCCGCTGTCTTTGGCTCAGCGGCTTCGTTGCCGCCGCCGAAAAGACGCTTCAGAAAAGACATGGGGTATCCTCCAACGGCAATCATCCTGCACCACATAGCGTGGTGCAGGATGATTTTCAGTACCGGTCCTTGGCCGAGCGGGCAAGGGCCGCAGCTGGCTTGGCACTCAGGGGTCAGTCGCGCGACAGCGCTTCCAGGGCCTCTGCGGCAGCTTCCAATATGCTGATTGCCTCGGCCTGCTTTGCTTCAGGCGCATCTACGATTTCGCCGAGCGCGGCGCGCAGCCGGTGGCGCACGGCGCGGAATTCGTCGCGCTTTTCCGAGCGGCCGCGGCCGCGCCGGCCACCGTCGCCGTCATCGTTCCAGCCGAACCACTCGCGCGCCTTCGCCATCTTGCGGCCGAAGCGCTCGAGATGGTCGAGCACGTGGTCGATCATCTCGCGATTTTCGTTGAGATGCGCCTGCCCTGCCTCGGTGATCGAAAACACCTTCTTGTTGCCTTCCGCCGCAGAAACGGCATAGCCGGCCTCTTCCAGGAAGGTCAGCGTCGGATAGACGACGCCGGGGCTCGGGCTGTAGACGCCGCTGGTGCGCTCCTCCAGCGCCTTGATGATGTCGTAGCCGTGCCGCGGCGCCTCGGCCAGCAGCGACAGCGTGATCAGCTTGAGATCGCCGTCAGCCAGCATACGCCCGGCGCGGAACATGTCGCCTGGTCCGCCGCGTCCGCCGCCGCCTCTCATGCCATGCCCGAACGGGCCGAACCCGCCGCGTCCGCCGAACTTGCCGGCCATATGCATGAAAACGCGCTCGGCGTGTTCGCCAAAACGATGATGCCCGAAATGATTGTCTTTGTGCATTGTCTGCTCCTTGAGTTATGTCTTACGATATATCTCAATTAGGTGCTCGCCACGATCGAGTCAAGATATATCTTACGATGTATCTGAAAATGCGCCAGCAGGATTGATTTCGCCGGCAAGGGCAGCTAGGAAGCGCGTGAGGGTCGAAGACCCCTCCGTAAGCGTCTGACGTGAAGCAACGCATCCACCCCGGTCGTTTCCGGGCAATTACGCCGGAAGACCGGCGAATGGATGCCAATGCGACGGACCGGATGCTTCAGGGAAAAATCCAAATGACCATGAAAACCCCGCGCAGGAAGCTGCCTGCGCGCTATGCCGCCGTCCTCGGCCCGCTGGTGCTGTCGTTGCTGATGACGTTCATCGTGTCGTTCATCTCGACACTGAAAAGCCTTGGCTTCCAGCCCGACCTGCCGGCCACCTGGCTGACGGCTTGGGGCCTGTCCTGGATGGTGGCCTTTCCGACGCTGCTGCTGTTGCTGCCGGCGGTGCGCCGCATCGTTGGCTGGCTTTGCGAGCCCGTGGCTCGATAGCAGGCTGCGCCAAGGGCCCGAAGCAACTTACGGGTCTTTCAGTGCGAAGTGAACGGACACTATCACCAACGGCCTTTGCGGCGGTTCCAGGCATAGAGCAGATCGGCGAAGCGATCATAGGCATAGCGCGTCAACGGCAGCGTGGCGGGATTGCTAAACAGCGTCGCCAACCAGCCCTCGCCCGGCGTTATCAGCCAAACCGCAACGGCAACATCGGCGCCGACCAGCAATTTGCCACCGGCGTCGGTCGCATGCAGCCGGCGCCGGATATCCTCCAGCCCGATGCCGTAGCGGGCCAGCGCCGTCGGTTCGGCATTGATGTCGCGAAATTCGATCCGCCCCGCCTTGACCGCCTCGATCAGCCGCCGCTTCTGCCGGCTGATGCCGGCATCGCAGACCGGACAGCGCGTATTGTACCAGACGGTCAGCAGAGGCTTGGCCATGGTTCGCAACACCAGCGGAGGACGCGCGACGACTATCCAGCAAATGCCGTTGCGCCGCAACGTGACGCGACACCGCGGAATGTCCCGGCTTCGGCTAATGCACGTCGCCCCAAAAACATGTCCTCGGGCCTGGCCCGAGGGTGCGCGGCGGTTTGCCATACCGACCTGTTTAAAAAGAAGAGCGTAAAGCGCGTCGCAAGAGGCCGTTCAAGCGCGACGCGCTTCAGGCACGGCACTCAGCCGAGCGAGGTAATGATCTCGCGATAGGCATCCTCCGGGAAAGCCTTGAGTGTCCGCGTCCTGACGTTTCCGCCCGCCGCCAGCATCAGCGAGAAACGAGCTAGTACGGCATCGTCGGGGGCTTCGACCACCGCCACCATGTCGCAATCCCCCATGGTGAGATAAAATGCCTTGAAGGACCCGCCCATGTCTCCCAACAGCTTCTTGGCGGCATCGAGCCGCTTCGGCGACTCGCGCACGTTTTTGGCGCCTTGCTCCGTCCAGTTGATCAGCACGATGTAAGTTGTCATGGCACACCTCCCTCCGGGGCCACGGAGCACGGCGTCACAGCCGGGGCGGGCATCCGGGTTTGTCGCCCAGAAAATGCATCCGTCGCGGAATTATCCTCTCGTAGGGCACGACCCGCAAGAGCGGCGCGTCCAATCGTGATCGCCTGTGCCCAAACGGAAAAGGACGCCACCGGCGCCCTTTAAACTGCTTATCCGTCACCCAGACTCAGCTGTCGAGGAAGCTTCTGAGCTTGCGCGACCGGCTCGGGTGCTTGAGCTTGCGCAGCGCCTTGGCTTCGATCTGGCGGATGCGCTCGCGGGTGACCGAGAACTGCTGGCCGACCTCCTCAAGCGTGTGGTCGGTGTTCATGCCGATGCCGAAGCGCATTCTGAGCACGCGCTCTTCGCGCGGCGTCAGCGAGGCCAGCACGCGCGTCGTCGTCTCGCGCAAATTGGCCTGGATCGCCGCGTCGATCGGCAGGATCGCCATCTTGTCCTCGATGAAATCGCCGAGATGCGAATCCTCCTCGTCGCCGACCGGCGTTTCGAGCGAGATCGGCTCCTTGGCGATCTTCAGCACCTTGCGCACTTTTTCCAGCGGCATTGCGAGCTTTTCCGCCAGTTCTTCCGGCGTCGGCTCACGGCCGATCTCATGCAGCATCTGACGCGAGGTGCGTACGATCTTGTTGATCGTTTCGATCATGTGCACCGGAATGCGGATGGTGCGCGCCTGGTCGGCGATCGAACGGGTGATCGCCTGCCGGATCCACCATGTCGCGTAGGTCGAGAACTTGTAGCCGCGGCGGTATTCGAATTTGTCGACCGCCTTCATCAGGCCGATATTGCCTTCCTGGATCAGGTCGAGGAACTGCAGGCCGCGATTGGTGTATTTCTTGGCGATGGAGATGACGAGACGCAGATTGGCCTCGACCATTTCCTTCTTGGCGATCGCGGCTTCGCGCTCGCCCTTCTGCACCTGGTTGACGATCTTGCGGAATTCCTGGATCGAAATCGCCGTCTCGGTGGCGAGGTTCTGGATCTCGGCGCGCAGGTCGCGGATGGCGTCCTTCTCGTTCTTGGTGAACTCCTTCCAGCCGCGCGAGGTCAGATTGCCGATCGAACGCGTCCAGTTCGGATCGAGCTCCGAGCCCTGATATTCCTTGAGGAACTCCTCGCGGCGCACGCCATAGCTTTCGGCCAGCCGCAACAGCTTGCCCTCGTTCTGCACCAGGCGCTTGTTGATGTCGTAGAGCTGCTCGACCAGCGCCTCGATGCGCGCCGTGTTCAAGGACAGCGACTTCACCGCCTTGATCAGCTGGTCCTTCAGCTCCTTGAGCCGACGGTCCTGGCTTGGCGACAGCGTGCCGGCGGCGGCCAGCCGGTTCTCGACCTGCTGGTCCTGCAGCTTGCGCAGCTTCTTATAGGTGTCGGCAATGACGTCGAGCGTCTCCATCACCTGCGGGCGCAGTTCCGCTTCCATCGCCGCCAGCGACAGGCTCGCCTCGTCATCGTCCTCCTCGTCGTCGTCCACCAGGCCACGGGTGTCGCCGCCGACATTGGTGATGTCGTCCTCGTCCTCGCGCGAACGGCGCGGCTTTTCCTCGGTCTTGGCTTCCTCGATACGCTCGACCACCGGCGCCTGCTTGGCCTCCGGCCCGGCATAGGTCGCCTCGAGGTCGATGATCTCGCGCAGCAGGATCTTCGATTCGTTGAGCTCGTCGCGCCAGATGATGATGGCCTGGAAGGTCAGCGGACTTTCGCAGAGGCCCGCGATCATCGTCTCGCGGCCGGCCTCGATGCGCTTGGCGATCGCGATTTCGCCCTCGCGCGACAGAAGCTCCACCGAGCCCATCTCGCGCAGATACATGCGAACCGGATCGTCGGTGCGGTCGGTCGGCTCTTTTTTGGTCGTGGTGGCGGCGACGGCGGTGCCGGTCTGCTCGGCCAGCTCGTTGGCATCCTCCTCGGCGTCAGCGGCGGTATCGGCGGCTTCGGGCTCCTCGCCCTGCTCGTCGTCCTCGACCACGTTGATGCCCATGTCGGAAAGCATGGCCATCGTGTCCTCGATCTGCTCGGAGGTCACTTCCTCCGAGGGCAGCACCGAATTCAGCTCGTCCATGGTGACATAGCCGCGCTTCTTGGCGGCCTTGATCATCTTCTTGACAGCATCGTCGGAAAGGTCGAGCAGAGGGCCATCGGTCGCGGCCTCGCGTTCGGTCTCGACTTCTTCCTTTTCTTTTGTCGCCATAGTCTTTATTTTCTCCAAGCGGCTGTATCAAAACCGCGTAAGCTGCCGGTCCGGTCAAATTGGATGCGCTCTTTCCAGAACGCGCTTTACCGGGCCAGTAACTGCATCTCTCGTTAAGTCCAGATTAACCCTGATATCTGTGGCAAGCTGACTGCCTGTCCAGTGATCAGTACCTTACATCGCTGCATTCCCGTCGATGCCGGGGCGGGTTAACGTTTCGAATCGACCTGATTCCGCCATTCTGCCGGAAGGTCAAGCGCCTCTCGCATGATTCGCATGAAAAAAGCGAATCAATACCCGACTTAGAGCGCCGCACGCTTGATTCGACGCGCAAGCACGTCCTTACATTCAGTCTTCTGGAGGCTTCGATCTAAACGCGCCCAGCCCTGCCCGACGATACGCCAAACCCTTCGATCAGCGCTTCCGTTGCCTGCACATCACGAAATTGCGCCTGGATTTCGACCAGGTGCCGGTAGTTTTCGTCCGTGGGGTCGCTGGCGAGCGCTGCTTCCGCCTGCTTCAGCTCCTTATGTAAGGTGCGCGCGCTGCGCTGCAAGTGGAGGGCCTGGCTGAACGCATCGCGGGCATCGTCGAGTGCCGCCGTTTCCAGCGCCGGCCATTGCCGCGCACGTTTGATCAGCGCCACCGCACGCTGCCAGATCTCGCCGCAGCCGGCCCGCTCGATCGTCGCGATCACCGCGTCGCGGTCATTGGCCATATCATGCGCCATGGCGTCGAGGATCGCCGCGTGCAGCCGCTTCAGATCGGAGTTGGCGAGATCGAGGAACTCGACATGGGCGAAATTCTCGTCGATCAGCACGGGATGGTTGACGAGGGCGGCAATGATCGTCGCCTCGCGTACCGACATGCCCTCGCCGCCGCGCTTGACCAACGCCGAGCGACCGAGGCTTTCGGTGATCGCGGTGCGCCCACCGGCATTGCCGCCGCGCGCAAACTGTCCGCCGGGTGCTGAACCCTTGCCCTGGAAACGTTCGCCGGGCCGTCCGTCCTGACGCCCCTGGCGTCCGCGCTGGGCACCGAAGAAGCTCTGCACCCGCTCGCGCATTTCCTGTTGGTAGTGATAGCGAAGGCTCTCGTCGCGGATACGGCTGGTCAGTTCGCGCAGCCTCTTTTCGAGCTCGGCCCGCCGTTCCGGCGTGTCGAAGATGCCGCCGGCCGTCTCGCGCATCCACAAGAGGTCGGCCAGCGGCCGCGCCTCGGAAAGCACGGCGCGGAACGCATCCGGTCCGTCACCCTTGACCAGATCGTCGGGATCCTTGCCCTCCGGCAGCAGGGCGAAGCGAACCGAGCGGCCCGCCTGGACCGCCGGCAGCGCCATGTCGGCGGCGCGCCATGCTGCCTTCAACCCGGCGTGGTCGCCGTCGAAGCACAGCACCGGCTCGCCGGCCATGCGCCATAGAAGTTCGAGCTGGTTTTCAGTCAATGCGGTGCCGAGCGGCGCCACCACGTTTTCGAAGCCGGCCTGCGCCAGCGCGATCACATCCATGTAGCCTTCGACGGCAATGACCGTGCCGCCCTTGGCCAGCGCCCCCTTTCCCAGCGCCCCCTTTCCCAGCACTTGGCGTGCACGAGCGAAATTGTAGAGCACGTTGCCCTTGTGGAAGAGCTCCGTATCGGGCGAGTTCATATATTTGGCCAGCGCATCCGGCGCTAGCGCCCGCCCGCCGAAGGCGATGATCTTGCCCCTGGAATCCGGGATCGGGAACATAATGCGGTCGCGGAACCAATCGTAGGAAACCGGGACGTCGTCGCCATGGCGCACCAGCCCGCACGCCTCGATGTCGGCCTTGGGGACGCCCTTGGCGGCAAGATGCTCCTTCAGCGCGTTGCGGCTGTCGGGCGCATGGCCGAGGCGGAAGGACTGCTGCGTCGCCGGTGTCAGTCCCCGGTCGCGCAGATAGGCGCGGGCCTTTGCGCCTTCCGGTCCCTGCAGCCGTTCCTGGAAGAACACCGTCGCCATCTCCATGACATCGGTCAGGCTGGCGCGTTCCTTTTCGCGCCGTTCCTCATCGGCGTCGCGAACCGGCATCGGCACGCCGGCCATGTCGGCGATCTTCTCGACGGCCTCGGGAAAGCTCATCCCGTCGAGTTCGGTCAAGAACTTGAAATGGTCGCCCGAAACCGAGCAGCCGAAACAGTGATAGCGGCCCTTCTTGTCCTCGCAATGGAAGGACGGGCTCTTCTCGCCATGGAACGGACAGCACGCCCAATAATCACCGCGCGGCGCGTTTGTCTTTTTCCTGTCCCACGCGACGCGCTGGCCGATCACCGAAGAAATCGGCACGCGGTCGCGGATCTCGTCGAGGAAAGCAGGCGGAAAGCGCATGAGGGACAGCTCGTTTGGCCTCCATATAATCACACGGGCCAAGCCCGACGACTCCTAATGCGGAACCATACCCGGTTTTCACAGGCCAAAAAGAGAAGGCGGCCTGCGGGCCGCCTTCTCGATCTAATCCGGCGCAGCGCCGGTCAGCCGTTCCGCACCTACTGCGCGGCGATAGCGCCGAAGATCAGGCCCGAGAGGTTGCTGACCAGCAGATAGTCGTTGCCGACCCGGATCCACTCCTGGCCGGGACCGGGACGGCGCAAGCCGTAGTGGCGATAGTCGCGGATCGGCTGGTGACGCTTCCAGCTGGAATATCTCTGGCCGTTGCGCCAATGGCTGCGCTTCACCACGATCTTTTTCGTCACTACGACGCGCTTGTTCACCTCGACATGCTTGTTCACGTCGACATTGCCGGGCTTTTGCCAGTCGACCTGGCTATAACTTGATTGCGGTGCGTTTGGTGGGTTCAATGGTGCAGCCTGGCCCTGCAAGGCCGTTGCAGCCAGCATCGAGAAGGCAATGGCGGAAAGAACGATGCGTTTCATAGCGGGTACTCCTTGGTTGTCGATGCCTCTGGAATAGAGCCGGAAGGATGAACCGAAACTGAACGCAGAGATTACGTTTTCGTAATGATTTCCTACATTTAGCATGCCTAATTCAGCACTACCTTTAAAGCAGCTGTCCGAGCACGGACGCATGACCCTCCGCAACTCCGCGGGCAATGCAACCATTTTGCCGGCCATCCATTTCCGACACGCCCCGTCGCGGGGCAACACTCGTCCGAACCGGGCAAAATTTATTATTCGGCTAAAATAAATCGGAGTAATATCAACCTCTGCAATGTCCACGATTCGCGCCCACTGTTGCCCCTTTGACTTCACCGCGCCCGCGTCGCTGGCACCTGTCGCGTTGCGGGGCCTGGCATGAGTGGCTCCGTCGTTTTGCTGCACCTTGCCGGTGCGGTGGCACTGATGCTGTTTGCTACCCGTTTGGTGAAGACCGGCGTCGAGCGCGCCTATGGCGATGTGCTGCGCCACAAACTGCGCGCCACCATGCGCAATCCCTTCATGGCGGTTCTGGCCGGCTGCGGCCTGGCGGTCGCGCTGCAAAGCTCGACCGCCGTTACCTTGCTGGTCGGCTCATTCGCCGGCTCCGGCATTGTCAGCGGCATGTCGGGCCAGCTTGCGGTGCGCGGTGCCGAGATCGGCTCGGCGCTGGTGGTCAAGCTGCTTACCTTCGATCTGTCGCTGCTGGTACCGGTCTGCCTGGTCGCCGGCACCGTCATGTTCATGGCCACCGAGCGGCGCGACTGGCGCCAGTTCGGCCGCATCCTGGTCGGCATCGGCCTGCTGCTTCTGTCGCTGGAGATGATCGGCCAGGCGTCGGAGCCGCTGCGCCAGAGCACGCTGATGCCGCTCATCGTCGATTACTTCTCCGGCGATCCGGTCACCGCCTACCTTCTGGCGGCGTTGGTCACCTGGCTGTTCCATTCCTCGATCGCCGCGGTGCTGCTTATGGTGACGCTCGCCGGCCGCGGTTTCATCCCGCCCGAACTCGGCATCGTGCTGGTGCTCGGCGTCAATCTCGGCTCTTCGATCATCGCGCCGCTTCTAACCCGCAACGCAGAACCCGGCGTTCGCATCGTGCCGATCGGCAATCTCCTGATGCGCGGCATGGGCTCTCTGATCATGCTGATCCTGTTCCTGACGTTCAAGCCGCCAGTCGCCTTCTTGGGCAGCACCGTGCCCGAGCAGATCGTCAATGCCCACATCGTCTTCAACATCCTGATCCTGATCGCCGGCCTGCCGCTGGCGCGCCTGGTCTATCGTGCCTCGGAAAAGATCGTGGCGCTGGGCACCAGGCCCCAGCCCGCCAACGCGCTCGACGTCATCGAGCTTTCGGCGCTCAACGAAAGTGCGCTCGACGTGCCGAGCCAAGCACTCGCCAATGCCACCCGCGAGGTAGTGCGGGTCTGCGAGACGGTCGAGATCATGCTGAAACGGATCATCGAACTCTATGAGAGCGCCGACGCCGACAAGATCAGTGCGCTGGCCGCGCTCGACGACCGTGTCGACAGGAAGCACGCGGCGATCAAGCTCTATCTCGCCAAGGTCACCAAGAACCCGCTGAGCGAGGACGAGGCCCTGCGTTGCCAGGAGTTGATCGGCGCCTGCGTCAAGCTGGAGCAGGTCGGCGACATCATCGTGCGCAACATGCTGGTCCATGTGAAGAAGAAATTCGAGCGCGGACTGGAGTTCACGCCGGAAGGCTGGCGCGAGCTTTGCGCCTTCCATGCCCTGGTGCTTGCCAATGCCAGGCTAGCCTTCAACGTCCTGGTGTCCCGCGATCCGGAGACCGCTCGCCAGTTGGTGCTGGAAAAGGACCGGCTGCGCGACCGCGAGAAGGAAACCAGCCAGAGCCATTTCGTGCGGCTGCGCGACGGCACCGCCAAGAGCGTCGAGACCAGCTCCATCCATCTCGACACCATTCGCGACCTCAAGCAGATCAACTCGCTGCTCGCCTCGATGGCCTATCCCGTGCTTGAGGAACGCGGCCTGCTAACCGGTTCGCGGCTGAAGGCCGGATAGATTGCGTCCACAGGCCGGTAGCTTCAGAAGCTCGCCTATGCTGTGAGCCAATGCGCAAAATTACCTTTGCGCCACCTCCTGTCTGTCGGCTAAAGATCGCCAGATCTACCGGAAGGAAAGTCGATGGACACCCATTCTCGCAGCTTCGCCAAGGCGCTTTCCTGGCGTGTCACCGGTACCATCGACACGATGATCATTTCGCTCGTCGTGACGGGAAGCATCAAGCTCGCTGCGGCCATCGGCCTGACTGAGGTCGTCACCAAGTCGCTGCTCTACTACCTTCATGAGCGGGCGTGGCTGAAAATTCCTTACGGAAGGAAGGCGGCCGCGTAGCTCTTGCCGCCGCGGCCGGCACCTGACCGGTGACAAAGAAAATCTAAAGCGGCGTCGCCAATTTCTGAATTGCCCGGTGCCCTTATCCGTGGTTTGAGGTCACCTTATCCGAGGATCGCCTTCCCGCCATGCTTCCCCTCATTGCCCTGTTCATTGCCGCCTTCGCCTTCGGCACCACCGAATTCGTCATCGCCGGCGTGCTGCCGCAGGTGGCGGATGGCCTTGGCGTCGCGATCCCGACCGCCGGCTATCTCGTTTCCGGCTATGCCGGCGGCATTGCAGTCGGCGGCCCGCTGCTGGCGCTCGCCACCAAAAGGTTCTCCCGCAAGGCCCTGCTGCTTGGACTGACTGCAGCCTTTACCATCGGCCAGGCGGCCTGCGCGCTGGCGCCCGACTTCGCCTCGATGCTGCTGTTGCGGATTGCGGTGGCCGTGGCACACGGCGCCTATTTCGGCGTTGCCATGGTGGTGGCCGTCGGCCTCGTGCGCGAAGACCAGCGCGGCATGGCGGTGGCGCTGATCCTGTCCGGCCTCACCGTATCGAATGTCATCGGCGTTCCGGCCGGCACGGCAATCGGCAACATCTGGGGATGGCGTGCGACATTCTGGGTGATGTGCGCTCTCGGCGTGGTGGCCTTCGCCGCCATCGGCGCCCTGCTGCCGCGCAAGACAGGATCGTCGAGCCCGTCCGTCAGCCTTGGCAGCGAGGTACGCGTGCTCGCACGCCAGCAGGTCTGGACCTCGCTCATCATGATGCTGATGCTGATGATCGGCCAGTTCGGCCTGTTCACCTACATCACGCCGACGCTGCTTGAGGTCACCGGCCTCGACGAGAAATGGATACCTTGGGTGCTCCTGCTCAACGGTGTCGGCGCTACAATCGGCGTCTTCGTCGGCGGGCGCCTCGCCGACTGGAAGCTGATGCCGTCGCTCATCGCAATGCTATTCCTGCAGGCGGCGATGCTCGCCTCGATCTACGCCGTCAGTCCTTACCCACTGCCGATGGTGATGGCGATCTTCGTCTGGGGCGGCCTCAACTTCGCCATCGGCACGCCGATCCAGACCCGCATCCTGACCTGGACCGCGGACGCCTCCAATCTCGCCTCGTCGCTCATTCCGTCAGGCTTCAATGTCGGCATCGCGCTCGCCGCATCGCTCGGCGCGGCGATGCTCAATGCCGGCTATGGCTATCGCAGCTTGCCGGTGGTTGGCGCGATCGCCATGCTGGTCGCGGTCGCGGTTGCGCTTGCCTCGCATGTCTGGGAATGGCGGAGCCGGGCGGCGCCGCCGCTGCCGGCTGCCGCCGAATAGGGCTACAGATCGATCCGGTAACGCAGGCTTTCCGCGCCGCCATAGGAAGCATCCTCGAAGAAACGCCCGACGAGCCCGCCGCCATTGGCCAGAACGACCTTCTGCGAGGGCACATTGTGAGGCTTGCAGGTGATTTCGACGAAGGGCAGGCCAACCGCCCTCGCCTCCTCCAGCATCAGCCGCAGCGCCTCCGTCGCATAGCCGCATCCCCGTTTCCACGGCACCACCGCATAGCCGATGTGGCCGAGCACGTGCGATGGCAGCGCCGCGGTTCCGGGCTGCCAGCGCAAGCCGATCGAGCCTGAGACTTCCCCGTCCCAGATCCAGCGCCGAAATCCAGGCAGCCGCGGCACCGTCGAACCGTCCGGCAAGACGATCGGCGGTCCCTTGCCATCAGGATCGTCGAGATCGGCAAGGAAAGTCGCTGGATCCTTTTCGATAGCCGCAAGCTGCTCGCGCGTCGCGTCGAGCAGCCGCACATTGTCCGGCGACCAGCCGCGCTCGAGGGCCGCCTTGTAGGACGGCAGGTGTTCAAACGCCGGTTTGACGAGTTCGATCATGAGCGCGAGCTTTTGGCTGTCGGCCCTCAAAGGCGGGCTTGCGGCTGTAGCGACTACGACAAAACTGCCCCGCCATCGACCGTAATTCCCAAGTTTTCCGCATTGCGCCCATGTCGCGCAATGATTGCGACCGGGCGCATAAGGCTGGCTCCGCTTGGATGAGGCAAGCCGGCCAATTGCCCGCGAACGACCGTGAGATGGATCTCGAACTATCCAAGGGCGTCTGCAAGCATCTCATTCAAGCGTGCGAATGCTGCGGACTCGTCTGGCGCATGGGCCGGATTAACTTCTGTGATGGTCAGGCCGCGCCATTGCGACAGGGCTGTCAGTTGCTTTAGCACAAAGGCGACTTGCTCCAGTTTGAGACCGTCGCAACGGCGCACATTCTCCGCAATCGGAAAATCGATAAAGGAGAGCACATCGACATCGAAGTGGATAAGCACGCAGTCAAAGCGCGCCGCCCATTCGGCCGCGCGCGCCGACGCCGCCTCGATGTCACTCAAAGCTTCCTCACGCGATATGATCTTGATCGCGTGATTTCCGATCACGGCCGCTTCGGGCGGGGTGATGTTCTCGATGCCGAAATAGAGGAGTTGCTGAGGCACGAGCATCGGGCGGGTCGGGCCGAGCCTCGCGAGCGAAGGCTCGCATCCATGGATATTGAGCAGATGGGCGACGCCGGTCCAGTCCAAGGCGCCGTCGCTCGTGTCAGGTGTGTTGAGATCGGCGTCGAAGTCAATGTAAACGAGTCCGATCCGCGCGCCGGCCGCATTCGCCCCGGCGACCGTCCCCAGTTCCACAGTACAATCGCCACCTAAAACAAGCACGTCTTCCTGCGCTGCGATCGCCGTCGCTACGTGGCTTGCGACCAACTCACAGGCGTCGCGCACGGCTTCCAGGTTCATAGCCTGCGACCGCGAAGGGTCCGGTCGCCATCGGAACGATGCAACATCGCCACGATCCCTGATGGATCTGCCTCGGTTCGTGATCGCTTCTGCGAGCCCATTTCGCCGAAAGGCCGCGGGGGCCTGTTCCTGACCCGGCGAATAGGCGCCGGCACTCGTGGCCGCACCGACAATATTCAACAAACGCGCCGCCAAATCGAAGCTCCATTTTCGCATGATCTTCTCGCAAACGTGTCCGGAGGGAGGAAGGTTCCTCCTCGACTTGAGAGGTTGCCGCCCGGCATCGGCACGAGGCCTAACAAGCAAAAAGCTCGCCGCATCGATGCCGTCGTGAGACGCCAGACGTCGAACATACAGGTTCATTCGCGCGGCCGTGGCGATGAACATGTCGGTGCGAACTGCCGTCCGCTCCGCCCGCTCCTAGCCTGGCTCCTCGCGATGGTCTCTTCGAGTCTCATGAGCACCGCTAAGGCGGGAAAAATCCCTACTGAAGCAGGCTCTTGACGATGCCGCTCGCCTTGGAGAAATCCATCTGGCCAGCATATTTCTCCTTGAGCGCCGCCATCACCTTGCCCATCTCCTTGACGCCGCTGGCACCTGTCTCGGCGATAGCGGAACGGACGGCGCTTTCCGTCTCGGCCTGGCCCAGTTGCGTCGGCAGGAAGTCGCGGATGATCGCCATCTCGTCGCGCTCCTGCGCGGCAAGTTCCGGCCGCTTGCCGTCATCGAACGCCTTGGCCGATTCCTCGCGCTGCTTCACCATCTTGGCCAGGATCTGCAGGATCTCGTCGTCGCTGGCCGGCTCCTTGCCGGCGCCGCGATTGGCGATGTCGCGATCATGAATGGCCGCCTGGATCAGCCGCAATGTCGGCAGCCGGCGCTTGTCCTGTGCCTTCATCGCGCTCTTCAGGGATTCGGCGATTTTGCCTCGCATGGTGCTTTCTCCTTCGAATGCGGCGGACAATAGCCGTGCCGAAAGCCCAAGGCAAATTCAAGTCTGTCCGGCAAATCCCTGATATTGTTCGACGAAATAAATCCAGGCACGTACGGCGCGGCATCATTGACCGCCTTGGCGCCTTCCCCTATGTACTGTGCCTTGCATGAATTGAATTCTAGTGCACGTCGCCCAAAAGTGCGTAGCGGTTTTGGGGCAACGACATGCAGCGCGCCGAGGCTGTGAGATTGCCGCTTCGCGCTTTTTGTTGCGCCGATTGAGGAGCGCAGCCTTTAGGAGTGCCGCCATGGCAACGATGACCGCCGCATCGACCCCCCCTTGGGCCACCGAGAAGCCGACCGCCCTGCTGGTGCTGGCCGACGGCACCGTCATCGAGGGCCGTGGTCTGGGCGCTTCCGGCTCCGCCGTTGCCGAGGTCTGCTTCAACACCGCGCTGACCGGCTATCAGGAGATCCTCACCGACCCCTCCTATGCCGGCCAGATCGTCACTTTCACCTTTCCGCATATCGGCAATATCGGCACCAATAACGAAGACATCGAGGATCTCAATCCGCTGGCCCGCGCCGGCGCCGTCGGCGCCGTGTTCAAGGCCGATGTCACCAACCCGTCGAATTACCGCGCCGGAACCGGTCTCGACCAGTGGCTGAAGAAGCGCGGCATCGTTGCACTTTCGGGCATCGACACGCGCGCGCTGACCGCGCTGATCCGCGAAAAGGGCATGCCCAATGCCGTTATCGCGCACGCCCCAGACGGTATCTTCGACATCGAAGACCTCAAGCGCCGCGCCGCCGCATGGTCGGGGCTTATCGGGCTTGATCTGGCCAAGGAGGTCACCTCCGGCCAATCCTCGGTCTGGCGCGAGACACCCTGGGCCTGGAACGAGGGCTTTGGCGAACAGGCCGACCCGTCGATGCACGTCGTTGCCATCGATTATGGCGTCAAGCGCAACATATTGCGCCTGCTTGCCGGCCTCGGCGCCAGGGTCACCGTGGTGCCGGCCAAGACCGGCGCCGAGGAGATCCTGGCGATGCGGCCCGATGGCATCTTTCTATCCAACGGCCCCGGCGATCCGGAAGCCACCGGCGACTACGCCGTTCCGGTCATCCAGGATCTGTTGAAGACCGATATCCCGCTGTTCGGCATCTGCCTCGGCCACCAGATGCTGGCGCTGGCGCTGGGCGGCAAGACCGCAAAAATGCATCAGGGCCACCACGGCGCTAATCATCCGGTCAAGGACCACACCACCGGCAAGGTCGAGATCGTCTCGATGAACCACGGCTTTGCCGTCGACGCCGACTCATTGCCGAGCGGCGTCGAGGAAACCCATTTCTCGCTATTCGACGGTTCGAATTGCGGCATCGCGCTCACCGGCAAGCCGGTCTTCTCGGTCCAGCATCATCCGGAAGCCTCGCCCGGCCCGCAGGATTCGCACTATCTGTTCCGCCGCTTCGTCAACCTGATCCGCGAAAAGCGTGGCGAACCGGCACTGGCCGAGCGTGTTTAGCACCCGATCTCAAGCCACCGGGCGGCCTTCGCTCGCTTCCAGGACCGCGAACCATTGCTGGCGGTCGAGCACGATATCCAGCGCCTTGACCATCCCGGCGAGCCGTTCAGGTTTCATCGTTCCCAGCACTGGCACCAGCCGGGCCGGATGGCGCAGCAGCCAGGCGATGGCGACCGCCGCGAGATCGGCGACGCCGGCTTCCGCCGCGACCGCCGCAAGCGCGGCACGCACCCGCGCTTCTCGTTCTCCCGTGCCGGTGAACAGTGATCCGCCGCCGAGCGGCGACCAGATCATCGGCGAATACGAAAGCCGCTGCGCATGGTCGAGGCTGCCATTGGTCAGCGCCGCGGTCTTCAGCACAGACACCTCGATTTGATTGGTCGCGAGCGCAAAAGGCAGCCGTGACGCCAGCAGATCGAACTGAGACGGCGTGAAGTTGGAGACACCGACTGCACGTATCTTGCCGGCCTTGACCAGCCCGGCCAATGCTGCTGACGTCTCGCCCGCGTCCATCAGCGGATCGGGCCGGTGCAGCAGCAGGACATCGAGATAGTCGGTGCCGAGATTGGCCAGCGAGCGCTCCACCGAGGCAATGACATGACCGCCGCTGGTGTCATAGTGCCTCAATCGGTTGCCCGGCCGGTTGGCTGAGTTCGCCATGATGCCGCATTTCGAGATCAGCTCAATGCCGCCGCGCTTGCCTTTCCGGTGCGCCAGCGCCGCCCCAAAGGCCGCCTCCATCTCGTAGTTGCCATAGATATCGGCATGATCGAAGCTGGTTATTCCGAGATCGACCGCCGTGTCGATCAGCCGGGCGATGGCGTCCGCGTCTGGTCGCGGATCCGCTTTGAGCAGGCGCGATGTGCCGAACGCCAGGCGCGACAGCGACAGCCCGTCCTTGGTCAGGGCGATGCGGCCGTCATGGCTCATATCTGTGCTCCGTCTTCAGCAACGCCGGACGTGACGTTTCTGAGCGCCGCCGGCTTGGCTACTTTCGTGACGAAGACGATGAGCGCCAGCGTCAGGAAAATCGCGCCGAGCAGGTAGGGCGCGCCGCCGAAGGTCACGGGCGCGTTCGGCCCCGTGAACCAGGAAAAGATCGCCGTATAAAGCAGCGGCGTGATGATCGAGGTGATCGAGAAGATCGACGTCATCGCGCCCTGGAGTTCGGCTTGTGCCGAAGGCGGCACCTTGGCGGCGGCAAGGCTCCTGAGCGGCGGATCGGCAAACGCCTCGAGGCAGCCGACGACGATCACTGCATAGATCATCCAGCCTTGCGACGCGAATGCGTAGCCGAAGGCGCTGAGTGCCGTAAATGCCAGACCGATTACCGCCGTCTTCCACTCGCCGAGCTTGGGGATCACGCGCGGCAGGACCGTCGCCATGACGATAGCCCCGCACAGGCCGAAGGCACCGAGCGAGAAGCCGATCTGTTGTTCGCTCCAGCCATAGCGATAACTGGAGACGAACGACCAGACCGCAGGATACATCATGTGCCCCAGCGTCATCAGAAAGAAGACAAGCCCGATCCAGCCGATGCCTTCGTAGTTGCGCATCTGGACAAGCGTGCCGACCGGGTTCGCGCGTTTCCACTCGAAGCGGCGACGATGCTTGCTATCAAGCGTTTCCGGCAACAGAAACAGCGCGATCAAAAAGTTTACGAAGGCAAGCCCGGCAGCGAAATAGAACGGAACGCGCGGCCCGAACGTGCCGAGCAACCCGCCCAGGACCGGCCCGATGACGAAGCCGACGCCGAAGGCAATGCCGAGCAGGCCGAAATTCTTCGCACGATTTTCGTCGGTCGAGATATCGGCAATGAATGCCGATGTCGTGGAATAGCTGGCGCCGGAAATGCCGGCCAGCACCCGGCCGATGAACAGCATCGGATAGGACCAGGCGATGGCGCAGATCAGATTGTCGATGGAAAACGTCAGCACCGAGGCGAGCAGAATCGGCCGCCGCCCGAACCGGTCGCTCAACCCGCCCATCACAGGTGCGAAAATGAACTGCATCGCCGCATAGGCGAAGAACAGCCAGCCGCCCTCGATAGCCGCCTCACTGATGCCGACGCCGGTCAATTCCCTGAGATAGGCCGGCAGCACCGGCATGATGATGCCGAAGCCGATGATGTCGAGCAGCAGGGTGGTGAAAACAAGCGCAAGGCCCCGCCTGGCGGTTTTGGGGTCTATCATGATGGTATCTCCTCGGGCCGCCCGGGGCGAAGGCGAACGCACCTTATAGGCGAACACATCGCTGGGAACAATGAGGGAACGGGCAGGGTGTTTTCATCCTGACATCCCCTGACTGCTATCCAGTCTCTCGGATTCGCGAGAAAACCGTCGGCTCAGATCGGATTGTTGAACGTGTCGCAGTCCGAAAGCTTGCCGTTCTGGAAGCCTCGCGCCAGCCAGGCCTGCCGCTGCTGCGACGTGCCGTGGTTGAAGCTTTCCGGCACGACGTAGCCCTGCATCTTCTTCTGCAGCGTGTCGTCGCCGATCTGCTTTGCGGCGTTCAATGCCTCCGCCATGTCGCCCTGTTCCAAAATGCCCTTCTGGCCGGTGAAATGTGCCCAGATGCCGGCAAAGCAGTCGGCCTGCAGCTCGACCTGCACCGACATGTGGTTGGCGTCGGCCTCGCTCATATTCTGCCGCATCTGGTTGAATTTGGGCAGGATGCCGACGAGGTTCTGCACGTGATGGCCGACCTCATGCGCAATAACATAGGCCTGTGCGAAATCGCCCGAGGCACCGAACTGCTGATCGAGTTGCTGGAAGAAGGTGGTATCGAGATAGACCTTGCGATCGTTGGGACAGTAGAATGGTCCGGCCGCTGACGAGGCCGAACCGCAGGCGGAGCGAATCTGGCCGCTGAACAGGACCAGTTTTGGATCTTGATAGGTCAGGCCCTCGGACTGGAAAATACCAGTCCAGGTATCCTCGGTCTCGGCCAGCACGGTCGACACGAACTGCTTCATCTCGTCGGAGGCCGGCGCACCGGTACCGCCGCCTTGCTCGCCGCTATTGTCGGTGATCTGGCCGCCGCCGCCGGGCTGCAAGCCGCTGTTATCGAGGATCTGACTCGGGTCGAAGCCGAAATACCACCCTGCCAGGAAAATCAATCCTACGATGATGATGCCCGACATGCCGCCGCCGCCGGCGCGACCTCCGATCGGGATGCGAAACTGCCCCGGCCCGCCGCCAAGCCCGCCGCTCTGGCCGCGCTCGTCCTCGACATTGTCACTCTGACGACGGCCCTTCCAGAGCATGGCAACCCCCGTGATGCATGTTTGCAATCAACCCGCCGATGTCCTGGCCGGTTCCAACCCAGCAAACAATTATCCCAATGGTTACGCCAAGTCACAGTATTTTTCGCGCTAATAAGCAATGCCGGCTGACGCGGGTCTGCTCTGGCTTAGACGTCGCAAGGTCTGTAGCATCCACCGTGGCTGTGGAAGCGAGGGGGCGCTTGCGGATGATCGGGCGGGTTCTGTTGCTGTTTGCGGCATTGTCTTGCCTAGGCCCCGTGCCGGCCAGCGCCGTCACTCTCGATTCCAGTGTCGCAATCACCGATCCCGAGACCTTGCAGGCGCTCGAGCGCGGCGGGCTATCGATCAGCCGTCTGCTTGGGCCAGCGCTCGGACTGACACGCGACGTCGACAATCGCGGGCTGTTTTCGGTGCGCGCGCTGAGCCCGGTCCGCAACGCCGTCAAACAGCAGATCGTAGACGAACCAAGGAACAGCCCCGACTCCTATGTAACCGCTCTGGCAAACTCGAAAGACATCACCCAGAAGTTCAATCCGAAATACATCGACGACGACGGTTCGACGCTGGACCTGACCGGCATCGTCAATCGCATGGATCGCGGCTATCTCGGCCACACCGAATGCGGCGAGATCAGGCTGATCTACCGCTTCCACTATTCGGTCGAGGAGAAGCCTGGGCAACGCATCTCGTCGCGCCTGCCGCTGACCCTGAGCCTGGTCTTCAACGCCATACCGGCTTCGGCACAGATTCGCGCCTCGAAGGACCGTCCGCGCTCGGCTAACGGTTCCTGCGCGGACGTGGCGAAGCGCTGGCTTGTCGCCGGGCAGAAGAATCTGGAGCCGGATCAACTGGCGGCCTGGCTGCGCTCGGAAGAAGGCCCGCTTTCCAGCGCGATGTTGAATTCTTCGCAGATCATGCGGCTCGAGCTCAACATGCAGGTCGTGCGCCTATCGGCTTCGAGCCGGCGCGATTTCGGCGGCCACGCTGAGTATCTGTTGAAGATATTCAAGTGGGACCCGGCCAAAGCCATTTTCCAGGAAGCGAAAATGGAGAACCAGATCGACCGCAAGCTGGTGCTGGCCGACAGGCAAACCTTCGAAAGATGGCTGCTCACCGATCGCAACATCTATGATCTCGACCGTGGCCGCCTGGTGATCGACGAAAAATTCCTCGCGACCACCGCGGTTTCGGTGGCACCCGGCGGTATGAGCCGGTCGCAAAACAATTTGGCTTTTGGGCTGCTCGACGACGATGCTATCGACAAAGCGCTCAAGGACTATGTCGCAAAGGGCAATACGCTTCGCACCGTCAAATCGGTGGCCGGCTTCAATCTGCGCCTCAACGAGATGACCTGCACCGGCTGTCACCAGACGCACGGCATCGCCGGGTTCCATTACACCGGCGCCGACCCGGCCAGCGAACCGCGCCGCAACGCGGTGTTCGTGCCGGGCTCGGCTGTGTTTTTTGCCGACCTGCCGCGCCGCCGCGCCATTGTCGAGTCGTTCGCCGCTGGCAGACACCCGGATTTCAGCCGCGGCTTTGCCGGCCGTCCGGAGGCAAAATACGCCGAAGCGCTGAAAGGCACCGATCTCTACAATGGATGGGGCTCGATCTGCTATCGCGGCGCCGACCCAAGTTTCGTGGACTGGACCTGCGACGAAGGCCTGCGTTGCGCCGGGGTCCACGAGAGCGCCATCCATCCGGGCTTTGGTACCTGCGTCAGCGAGGCCGGCACCGCAGTCGGCGATCCGGTGGAGTTCGGCGAGATCAGGATGTCGAAATGGGGCAACGACCAATATTGCCGTCTGTCACCGGCAACCGCGAAGGCCTGCGCCATCGACCCGGCCAGGGACAGAAAACCGCCGATAAAGCTCGCCGGCTATGGCGCGGCGCGCCAGCGTTACGATAATCCCGAGCAGAAGACTGGCGGCTTTCCCGGCGGCATGCTGCGCAAGGCGACCTGCGAAAAGCTGCCCGACGAGGCAAGCTGCGGCCGCCTCGCCAAGACCGGCTTCAACGACTGCATAGGCTCCGGCAAGGACCACGAATTCTGCACCAGGGAATTCACCAAGACCGCTGGCCTGCGTGCTTGCGACAAGGCCCATCCCTGCCGCGAGGACTATATCTGCACCGCCGGTTTTGACGATCTGCCGGAAGCAAAGCCCGGCAAGGGCACTTGCATCCCACCCTATTTCATCTTCCAGTTTCGCGTCGATGGTCACCCGCGCAACTGGGTGCAGGATACGAACGAGTGAGCAGGTCAGTCGCACTGCATATCGCTTCGATCAATCAGCGGGCGGCGATTATTGCCTTGCGAAAGGCTTCGAGCGTCTCGGCGCTGACATGGTGCTCGATGCCTTCGGCGTCGATGCGCGCCGTCTCGGCGCTGACGCCGAGCGAGCGCAGGAAAGCCTCGACCGTCTGGTGGCGAATGCGGCTCTCTTCCGCAACCTTCCGCCCGGCATCGGTCAGGAACACGCCGCGATAGGGTTTCCGGGAGACCAGCCCGTCTGCGCACAGCCGCGTCAGCATTTTCGCCACCGTCGGCTGGGCGACGCCGAGCCGTGCCGCGATGTCGACCTGGCGCGCCTCGTTGCCGTCCTCGATCAGGTCGGCGATGAGCTCGACATAATCCTCGACCAGCGCGCTGCGGCGCGCTTCACGCGTCTGCCGGAACCCTTCCGAGTGGATTTCTGCGTCAGGCAGCGGCTTTTCGCGAGGAACCGGTCTTTTCTTCAGCGCCAATACGCGCTCCTCCCGGCAGTTTGAATCGGCATTGCAGTCATAACACGGAACCCTATTGGTTCTGGCCGTTTATTTCCATTCGGTGGCCGGCGCAACCGGCGTTCACTGCCGTTCCGGTCGCACCGTCAAGTGGGCACACGAAAAAGCATGAACAATGAAATATAGCATATTGCATAATGTTCAGCCGTGGCATAGATAAGGAGACAACATCGATCGTTCCAGTGGAAAGCCATCTCATGTCGGAAGCCGAAGCCACCTCAGCCCCCCGATCCATGTGGCGATTTGCCCGCCCGGAAGACGACGAGCAGCCCAGCCTTCGCGAAGTCAACGCAACGATCGCGGTGCCGCACTCGGGGATCTGGCTTCGCCGGCTGTTCGCCTTCGTGGGGCCGGGCTACATGGTTTCGGTCGGCTACATGGATCCGGGCAATTGGGCGACCGACCTCGCCGGCGGTGCCCAGTTCGGTTACACGCTGCTATTCATTATCATGTTGTCGAACCTGATGGCGATCCTGCTGCAGGCGCTCGCCGCCCGGCTCGGCATCGCCACCGGCCGTGACCTTGCGCAGGCGTGCCGCGCCTATTACCCGCGGCCGGTCAATTTCATGCTGTGGGTCGCTTGCGAACTGGCCATCATAGCGTGCGACCTGGCCGAGGTCATTGGCACGGCGATCGCCTTGCAACTGCTGTTCGGGATTCCGCTGATCGGCGGCGCCATCATCACCGCGCTCGATGCCTTCCTGCTGTTGTTGCTGATGAACAAGGGCTTCCGTTTCCTCGAGGCCTTCATCATAGCGCTTTTGATTATCATCTTCGGCTGCTTCGCCATTCAGATCTTTGCCGCCGCGCCGCCGGTCGGCTCCATCCTGCACGCCATGTTCGTGCCGTCGTCCGAGATCGTCACCAATCCGGCGATGCTTTACATTGCCATCGGCATCATCGGCGCCACGGTGATGCCGCACAATCTCTATTTGCACTCCTCGATCGTGCAGACCCGCGCCTACGAGCGCACCGATCGCGGCAAGCGCGACGCCATCAAATGGGCGACGACCGACTCGACCATCGCGCTGATACTGGCGCTGTTCGTCAATGCTTCCATCCTGATCGTGTCGGCGGTGGCGTTCCACGGCACCGGTCATCATGACGTCGCCGAGATCGGCCAGGCCTTCGAGCTGCTGTCGCCGCTACTCGGCCTCGGCATTGCTTCCATTCTGTTTGCCGTGGCGCTGCTTGCCTCCGGCCTGAACTCGACGGTGACGGCGACGCTGGCCGGCCAGATCGTGATGGAAGGCTTCTTGCGGCTGCGCATCCCGCAATGGGCGCGCCGCCTGCTGACGCGCGGCATCGCCATCATCCCGGTGGTGGTCGTCACCGCCCTCTATGGCGAGAAGGGCACCGGCCAGTTGCTGGTCTTCAGCCAGGTGATCCTGTCGATGCAGCTTCCCTTCGCGGTCGTCCCGCTGGTGCAGTTCGTCTCGGACAAGCGCAAAATGGGCAATTTCGCCATTTCCCGCGCCGTCGCCGTGCTGGCCTGGGTGGTTGCCGCCCTCATCCTGGTGCTCAACTTCAAGCTGCTCTACGATACGGTCGTCGGTCTGGGCTGAGCGTCTGCTCCAAACTGACGCAACTAAGGTCGGCAGTCATCCGCCCTTCCAGCCCTGGAAATTTGCCGGCCGCTGTCGGACAAATGTCCGTTCGCCCGTCCTTGGCTCGAAGTCCGGCCATGACGGCACGGATCAGGGAAAGGGAGCTCCAATGAGGAAGATCATCGCCGCAACATTCGTCAGCCTCGACGGCGTCATGCAAGCGCCCGGCGGCCCGCACGAGGACCCGGTCGGCGGCTTCAAGTTCGGCGGCTGGACGTTCCACTACTGGGACGATGTGATGGGCGCCGCCATGGGCGAGACGTTTTCAAAACCGTTCGCGCTGCTTCTCGGCCGCAAAACCTACGACATCTTCGCCGCCCACTGGCCTTATCAGAAGAATGACCCGATCGCCGACAGCTTCAACGCCGTCACCAAATATGTGGCGACGCACAGGCCAGATACGCTGTCCTGGCAAAACAGCCAGCCGCTCGGCAGCGACGTCGTGGCGACATTGCGCCGGATGAAGCAGGAGGACGGCCCGGACCTGCTCATTCAGGGATCGAGCGAGCTGATCCAGACCTTGCTCGCCAATGACCTGATCGACGAGATCAGCCTGCTGATTTTCCCGCTGGTGCTGGGCAAGGGCAAAAAACTGTTCGGCAGCGGCACAATACCTGCCGCCTTCAAGCTGACCCGCTCGCAGGCATCGACCACCGGTGTCATCATGGCGAGCTATGAACGCTCCGGCGAGATCAAGACCGGGTCCTTTGCCACGGAGCAGCCGTCCGAAGCCGAGATCGAGCGGCGCAAGAACTGGAAATAGAGGCTGCCGAGGCGATCAAGGACGGCTGAACACTGGCCGTCCTTTTTGCTGTTTTCTAAGCCGCCTCCCGTCGCCGTGCCAACCCATCGCGGAGGTGGCCTGCGAACGCCAGTGCAGCCGGCGCAAGGCCGTGCTTCGGCAAATGCAGATTGATCGAAAAATTCGGCAATGACGGCAGTTCCGGATCGTTGGCCAAAATATCAAGGTCGGCAGGCACGGTCGATGCCAACCAGGTGGTGACGGCCAAGTCCGAACGCACCGTCGCTGTCGTCGCGTCGATGCTGCCGTTTTCGAATACGGTGCGCCATTCCAGCCCGTGCTCGTTAAGCGCCTCCAGCACCACCGGGCGGAACGCACAGGTCTCGGCCACCATCGAAACCGGCAAGGGGCGCTTGCTGCGAGCCCCGCCGCCTTTGGCGCCGACCCAAACCAGCCGGTCGACAACAAGGCATTCGCCGGCCGACCGACCGATCGGCTCCTCGATCACCGCGAGCTCTATCGTGCCGGCCGCCAAGGCCGCAGCCAACTCCGGCGACGAAGCACAGATCAGCGAAATCTCGACCTGCGGATACGCCTCGGCATAGGCCTTGAGCACCGGCGCAAGCAAGGTGCCGACAAGGTCATACGGCACGCCAAGCCGCACCTGACCGGCAACCGCATCGCCCGCCATCTCCGCCAGGATCTCGTCATTGAGGGAAAGCAGGCGCTTGCCCTTGCCGAATAATCGCTCGCCGGATCGGGTCAACCGCAATCCACGCCGGTCGCGCTCGAACAGCCTGCAGCCGAGAACCTCTTCCAAACGCTTGATCTGCTGGCTGACGGCACCTTGCGTCAAATGCAGCGCATTCGCTGCTGCCGTCATGCTGGCCTTATCGGCAACGGTGACGAAGGTTCGGATCAAGGCGGTATCGAGATTGCGAGCCATCTGACTATTATGCTTCTTAATAGCGACCATCGCAAACATTGCATTTACTGATGAGCCAAAAGACCTACCGTGCAGGCTTCAAAGGAAGCAGCATGCTTGAAACCGTCCTTCCCCTCGTGCTGTTCGCGCTGGTCTCAACCTCAACGCCCGGCATGGCCACGACCTTGTCGACGGCGTCCGGCGCGCAGTTCGGCTTTCGCCGCTCTATACCGCTGATGGCCGGAAGTGCGGCCGGCCTGGCCACGGTGGCTGCGGCAGGTGCTGCCGGGCTCGCCGGTCTGCTGGCCGCCGCCCCTTCTTTGCAACTGGCAATGAAAATAGCCGGCACCCTCTATCTGGTATGGCTTGCCCTCAAGATCGGCCGCAGCGGCCCGCCCAATCTGAACGTGACCATGGCAAAGCCGAACAGCTTTTTGGGCGGCGCCGGCCTGCAATGGATGAACCCAAAGGGCTGGGCCATGGGGCTGGGAGCGGCGGCATCTTTTGCCGCGCTCGCCAGCGGGCCACTGCAGCTCGCCTTGCTGCTCGGCACGGTCTTCGGCCTTGCCGCGGCGCTATCGCTGGCGGCGTGGTGCGTGGCGGGCACGCTGCTCGCCCGGTTGCTGCGAACCGAGCGGCAGTGGCGCATCCTCAACGCCGTGCTTGGCTTGCTGCTGGCCGCCTCGATCATTCCGATGTGGCGGACAGCGTAAGACCAGTTATTTCAGGCAGCGTAGCGTGCCGCCGGCTTGCCGGCCAGCAGGCTACCGAAGAAGCCTTGTCGGACGCCAAGAAAGGCATCCACCCCGGCAACGTCGGCAAGACCCGGTGCCGTGAACGCTTCACCCTTGGCCAGGCCGGCAAGCGCGGCATCGACCAGATCGTCCGCAGTCATGACAATCTCTTGGGGCACATTGGCAATATCGCTTCCGGCGACTTCCCAGAACTCGGTCCGCGTGGCCCCCGGCAGCACGACCTGTACGGCTACACTGCTGTCGGCGACTTCCCGCTGCAGGGCCTCGGTGAAGTTGACGACATAGGCCTTGGTGCCGCTATAGATGCCGCCGAACGAGGTGTCGAAGGCCAGCACCGAGGCGATGTTGACGATGGCGCCGCGGTTGCGCGCCAATAGTCCCTGCAGCACCGCGCGCGTCAGCCGGGTCAGCGCCACCACATTGACCTTGATCATGCGCTCGGCGACATCGGCGTCGGCCGTTGCCACCACCTGCGCGCCGCCAAGGCCGGCATTGTTGACCAGCAGCGTCACGCTGTCGTCGGTTGATATCGCCTGTTCGACCCGTCGCAGATCGGCGTCGTCGGCCAGGTCGGCGCTGATGACGCTGACCTTGATGCCATACGCGTAGCGGAGCCTCTCCGCCAATTCCTCCAGCCGGTCGGCGCGCCGCGCCACCAGCACCAGATCATACCCTTGGCCGGCGAGCCGGTCGGCATAGACCGCCCCGATGCCGGAAGAGGCGCCGGTGACGACCGCCGTGCCTTTGTCCTGATTGCTCATTGTCTTGTTCCTTCTGGTTCGATCCCAAATGCCGGTGCCGCAGCGCAACACCCTTGCTTCGACTGGCAGATCGATTAATGGCATATGCCACTATCGATACGTAGGCATATGCCACCATCTTGTCAATCCGCGGAGCAAGGACTATTTCTGGTTTGCATCGAGGGTCCCTTCCGGTCCCCTCATCGGAAATCCGCCAATGTCCCAAACCACCCTGCCCGGCCTGGTGTTTTGCAACAACGCCATGCTACGCCGCGCAACGCGGAAACTCGGCCAGTTCTATGACGATGTGCTCGCGCCCTCCGGCATTAAGGCCACGCAGCAGGGCCTGCTCTATCAAATCCACGTCGGCAATGAACCGACCATGGGTGCCATTGCCGCAGCCCTCGTCATGGACCTGTCGGCCCTCGGTCATACGCTGAAGCCGCTGATCCGGGACGGTTATGTCGAGGCCTTCGCCGACCCTGCCGATCGCCGCATCAGGCGCGTCAGGCTGACACCGCAGGGCTGGACCAAGCTCGAAGAAGCTCTGAAGCTGTGGCAAGTCGCCCAGCAGCGCTTCGAGGAGATGTTTGGAAAAGAGCAGGCGGCAAGCCTGCGAGCGGCGCTGGACGAAATCGCCGCGTTGGATTTTGACGCAGCGCCGGCCGCGAGTTGAATTATCGGCGGCCGGCAGCCAAGCTTTGCTAACAAGCCTTATTCGGCCGGCATCGCCACCGGACGTGCGGCCAGGTGTCCCGCCAGCATCACGCCCAAACCAATGATCGGGAATGCCGCCGCGACCACGCCGAGGTCGGCCGGTGCGCCATAGCGCAGCACCGCGGCGCCGACCACGGCCCCCAGTGCGACGCCGAGATAGAGCGCCGAAGCGTTCAGCGACAGCACGATGGGCGCGGCATCGGGCGCCAGCTTGATGATGCGGCTGGCCTGCGCCGGTGGGAACGCCCAGCCGACGATACCCCACGGCACCATCATGGCCATCAGTGCCGGCCCGGCGATCTCGCGCGGCAGGAATGTCGGGATCAGCGAAAACGTGACCAGCATGGCGGCACTCAGCGCCAGCGACCAGCAGACGGTGCGCGTCGCGCCGAAACGGTCGGCGGCCTGCCCACCGCCGATATTGCCGATGACCGCGCCGACGCCGAAGGCGAGCAGCATTCCAGGTAGCGCGATCGGGCTCAGGCCGCCGCCTTCGATGGCGAGCGGCGCGACAAAGGCAAAGACAGTGAAGGCGCCGATCAGTGCCAGGATCGTCGTCACCAGGATGGGCATGACGCCGGGGCGAAGTGCCGCTGCCAATCGCATCCGGAGCGGCAGCCTGGTGCCGACGATGCCGCGCGGCAGCCGGTACCACAGGATCGCGCCGGCGAGCGCGCCAAGGCCGGCAATGGCAAAGAAGGTGCCGCGCCAGCCGGCAACCGTCGCAACAAGCGCGCCAAGCGGCGCGCCGACCGCCACCGCAACCGTGGTGCCGCCGACGACCACGGCAATGGCGCGGGCGCGGTGATGATCGTCGACAAGCGCAACGGCCGTTCCCTGCGCGGTCGCCGCGAACAGGCCTGACGACAGCGCCATGACGATGCGCGCGATCAACAGCAATTCGAAGGAGGAACTCAGCGCCGCGGCGACGTTGCCCAACACGAAGAACACCAGCGTCCACAGGATGACGCGGCGCCGGTCCCATTCGCCAGTCAGCGTTGCCAGGATCGGCGTGCCGATCGCATAGGCGAGCGCAAACGCCGTGATCAGCGTGCCGGCGAGCGGAACGGAGATGGCGGCATCCTTTGCAATGTCGGGCAAAAGGCTGGAGATGACGAAACCTTCGGTCGAAATCGTGAATGATCCGAGCGCAAGCCAGATGAGGCGCTTATCCATGGCAATTTCCTTAGTTCAAAGGTTATTGAACAATTGGACATAACAGGGCATGATGTCAATGAGCTTGTGCAGACTAATCGAACCCTACTGACAGCCCTGTGTCAGGACAGGCCCGAATACCACCAGAACCGCGAAGGATCAGATGCGTTGAAATCGGCCCCGAATGTGCTTAATTCCTGGTCATGACCTTGCCCCATCCCACCGCCGACCAGATCAGCCTGCCGAACGTGCTTGCCGTGCTCGGCGACCCGACGCGACTGGCCATCGTGCGCTATCTCGCGAGCAAGGAGGGCGTGCCGCTGAATTGCAGCCGGTTCCTCGACCTCTGCTCGAAGACCAATCTGAGCTACCATTTGGCCAAGCTGCGTGAGGCCGGCGTTACCCGCACCGAGGCGGTTGGCACCAGCCGGCTGATCACGCTGCGCCGTGACGATCTCGACCGCCGCTTCCCGGGCCTGCTCGACAGCGTGATTGCCGCGGCCGGCGACGATGCATCGTTGCCGGCGGTCGGCGGCCATGAGATCGAAGTCCGCGCCTAGAGCGACCCCGAAGCTGCATTCCGCTCTCGCCCGCTTCGCGAGGTGAGGAAGATAATTGTCCTCCAGCCATTCCAACAAACGGAGCCTGCTATGCGCATTGCCGTCCTCGCCGACATCCACGGCAATGTCCTGGCGCTCGACGCCGTGCTCGATGATCTGCGGCGACGCGGCAGCGCCGACCTCATCGTCAATCTCGGCGATTGCGTTTCCGGCCCTCTCTGGCCGCGCGAGACTATGGAGCGGCTCGAAGCGCTCGAGCTGCCGACGGTGCGCGGCAACCACGACCGCCGCGTTGCCTACGACACCGCCGACGAGACCATGTGGCCTTCCGACCGCTACGCGCATGAACGGCTGGCGGCAGCCCAGCGCGAGGCGCTGTTCGCGCTGCCCGTCACGCTGGAGGTGGCGCCTGGCGTGCTCGCCTTCCATGCCCGGCCCGACCACGATGAAAAATATCTTGCCGACGCGATAGTCGACGGCCGGCTGGTGCGCGCCCCGCTGGCTGCCATCGAGCGGCGGCTCGGCGCGATCGATCCCGCCTGCCGCATCATGCTTTGCGGTCACAGCCACCGCAGCGAGCTGGTCCGCATTCCCGGCGGTCCGGTCATTTTCAATCCAGGCAGCATCGGCTGCCCGGCCTATCACGACGACACGCCGCCGGCGCATGTCTCCCAACAAGGCTCGCCGCACGCCCGCTATGGCATCGTCGACCTGCATCCCGATCGCTTCGAGGCCATCGCCGTCGATTACGACCATGAGGCGGCAGCGCGTCAGGCCGAGCAGGCGGGACGGCCGGAATGGGCTCACGCGCTAGGCACCGGCTTCATGCCGGGTTGACCGCGTTCATACCGGGCCGAACGAGGAACAGGCTGAGCTTGCCCATGCCAGGCTGAACGGATGACCGCCTTCGAGCGGCAGGCAAGCAGCCTCAGAAGCCGCGACCGGTCCAATCTTCACTTGTCGGACGCGGATCGCTTCGATCGCCTGGCAGGACGTCCGGTGCTGGCCGCCGAAATCTTGGTCACTGAAGTCTTGGGCGATGAAGCCTTTGGCCGTGAGGTCTTGGGCGCCAGTTGCGTTGGGTTGAAAGTCTGTGCGGGGGCCGATTCGGATCCGGCCCGAATGTCGGCGTCGCGCACCTGCTGGCCAAAGTTCAGGCCAGTCAGTTCTTCAATCTCGGCCACCGTCGAAAGGAACTCCGATACCCTGGCAATTTCAAGCGGGTCGTCGAATGCCTCGGCACGCCCACCGAACGCTTCGGGCATCACTTCCAAAACCGGCTTTTGATCCGCCAGCAGCGCGATGGCGCGCAGGTCAGCTTGATCGGACCACAGCGCGATCTTCCAGAACTTCAGCGGAACATGGCTGTTGAAGCGGTAGGGAGGATCGTCCTCGCGGAACACTGGCCCGGCAAACACCGTGACACGGCCTCGCGTCGTATAGGCGTTGCGCAGCACATAGGTTTCCACCGCGCGCCATCTCAGTTTCCCCTTGGAGCCGGGATGGTCAAGCGAGCTTCCCTGATTGAAGAAGCCGACTTGCGGCGCAGCATTGGGATAGAAGAACGTGTCCCGCTCTGCCGCGACGGCCTCCTGATCCACCCCCCATGCAGGGTCGCCGCGAAGCGTAATATGGCCCTTCTGGAACATTCGAGCTATTCGTTCCTTGGATTTTGGGACGGGAAATCCAGGCACATTCTGGCTCGAATAGAATTCCTGGGTCATCTGCTCGCCAGGGTCGATGCGACGGTCGGGCCGGAAAGCGTCGCTGGCTTCCGAACCGGAAATCGACTCCACTCCCAACTCGACAAGCGACGGGTTGTCGATGACGGTCTTGTCGTCACGATTGACCGCCTTGGTGCGGGATCCATCGATATTGCAGGCGGTGACGAAGGCAAGCCTGCGATCGGCGTTCATCAAGATCGAAAAATGATGATAGCGCAATTCGTGTGGATCCTCGCCAGGTTTGGCAAGAAGGTTCTTGGCCAACCGGTAGGGTGAATTGGCAACCGTCGGCATTGGCAGGACAAAGCCCGGTATGAAGCCGGGTTCATACCCTCCGCGATCGTCGAAATCCTCCGTTTTCCAAGCCGCTGCCTCGGCGATTGCTAACTTCGCGGGTTCACTTGCCGGGCCTTTGCCGTCGCTTCGTCTCGCATCGCCGCCGTCGCGGTCGATCAACGGCGCCCGGACATTTATCTCGACGGGAAAAGTCCAGGTGACCGAGCCATCGGCGTTGTGTCTCGTCGCCGGTGGATTGTCATCCGGTTCCGGCCGCTGCACCGGCTTGTCCAGCACATCTTCGCGAATGTCGGCGTTCAGCCGAACTGTCTCGTCCATCATGCGCGGCGTGCCGGCCCAAATCGCCAGAGCTTGCGAAACCGCCGATGCCGAGGAGCCCGGCAGCCTGGACTTTTTAGCGCCCAGATCGTCAACGATGGCGCTGATCCGTATGCCTTCGTTGATCTCGCGCGCAAGCGCATAGCCACCTATGCCCGTCACCTCGTGGAACGGGCCGGCCCAATGGTGCAGGGCAATTGGCTCCCATTCATTGTTGAAAACCGGTGAACCGGACGAACCCTGTTCGGTATCGGCAACATAGTGCAGCACTTGAACCGTTTCGTCGCGGGCCACCAGCCGGTTTTCACGCAGCACCAGTTCCTTGAAGCGGCCATCGGGGTGCTGAACGATGTTGGCGATTTCGCCAAGCATATGCTTGTCGCGCGCGTCCGACAGCGAGATAAAACCGAACTCCTCCAGTTCCTTTGGGCCGGAACGCCGCTCACCGACCCCGATCAGCGTATAGTCCAGACCCTCTATGCTATCGGTCACGAAACAGAATTCAGGATCGAGCAGGAACGTCGTCGGCGTACGCACGGCATTCGCACCGTCCTGCTCATAATCGAACTGGACCTGGAAGCGCCGGGAATCCGCCGGCGACGAAATCACATGGTTGTTTGTGAGGAACAGCCTTGGCCCGACCAGGAAACCCGATCCTTGTGGATTGCCGTTGAGAAAGGCAACGCGGCCGACCGCATCGGCCACACGGCGCCCACGCTCCAGAAATGCGACACCGATGAAATCGAGCGTTGGGCCGAGAATTGCCTCCGGTCCTGGCTGTTTGGCGGCGGCCTTTCTCTCCCCGGCAGACCTCATGTCGATTGCTGCCGATATCATCTCCGCTTCGGTGCGGCTGAGCGACGCTTTTACCTGCAACCTGTCGAGTCGCCTGGAGAGGGTCTGTTCGGCGGCCAGCGGATTGCCGTTGGCGATGTGACCAAGTGAAGCCTCAATTTCCGCGCGCGTTTTCTTGATACGCTGGCGAACTATGTTTTCCACTTGCGCGAATATTTCAAGGTCGACCATCTTTCCCTCCCAAACCTTACTTGAGAGAGTGCATATTTACATGAAATGTGCAATATTTTGCCGGCTTTCAGCTCACGGAAGTGGCCTGCTCCGCGATTCAACACGCGGCACCTTACTCATTTTCGGGGCTTACACAGCGCCGCCTCGTCACCTATAAAAACCGGCTGGCGTGCGATGGCGTTTCCGTGCCTGGCCGCGCCTTCGGCAATGCAACCTACCGCCCATGGCAGATGATTAGGCGCACAGTAACACTCCCGACGACGCTGCTTGCGGTGATTGCCGCTCCGCTGATGCTGGCGGGCCCGCCGGCCAGTGCCCAGGAGCCGGAGCCCATCATCTCGATTGTGACTGGTCTCGCTCCGGGTGATCTCCTGAACGTGCGCGCCACGGCATCGGCGATGGGCAAGATCGAGGCGCGGCTGCCGATTGGTTCGAGCTTGAAAAATCTCGGCTGCGGCGACGTCAGCGGCCATCGGTGGTGCAAGGTTGAAGACATTGACGACCCCAAGCTGAGCGGATGGGCGCCCGCGCGCTACCTCGACCCTATCAATCCCCAGCAAGTGACACCCCAGGCGGCGGCCAATACGGAGAGCCCTGCCTCTCAACCGCTGCCCGATCTGACAACGCGCCTCGGCGCGACCGCTCCCGAAACGGAGCTGAACTCCGCTGACGCAATCGGCAGGGTGGCGATCGAGGATGCTTACCGCCTGGCCCTGGCCGCTGGAAACCCCTCGACCGGACAGGTTGATGGATCGGCGCCCGCGGCAATGGGTCCCGTCCAAAATTTCGGCGCGGCCAACGCGGCGCCTCCGCCCGACGCACAGACCGTTGCGCGGCTTCAGCCGCCGGGGACACCGGTCCCTGGTGCTGGCAACGCCATCCCTTGCGCGCGCTATCTCGGCCAGCCGATGACCAACTGCAAGGCGGCGGTCGTGCGCACCGGCGACAAGACCGACGTGACCGTGACATGGCCCGATGGCGGCACGCGCATCATCAGCTTCAAGGCCGGCAAGCCGGCCGGCTCAAACGGGCCCGGCGAATTCCGCTTCACGCGCGAAGGCAGCCTGAACATGATCCGCATCGGTGCTTCCGAGCGGTTCGAGATCACGGATCAGTTGGCTGGGTTAGGGAATAAGGCAGTAGGGCAGTAGGGCAGTATGTTTAAAAGGGCGCTGGGACTGTCGGGAATTCTGTGCGCGAGGCCATGATGATGGAAAGGAGAGAATCATCGCATGGCTATTGAGAAGGAACTTCTGGA
>NZ_JAMYOU010000031.1:0-60505 GCF_040319995.1 Mesorhizobium sp. M0815
TCCCTGCCCCCCCACCCAAAGGGCCGCCCGCCCCCCCCCACGGTTAGCGCAAAAACCCGCCCCGCCCCCACGGCGGGTTGCTTGGCGGGGGTGGCCCCCGCCGGCCACCACGAGCCGATCGTCATCGGCGCCGACACCAACGTGCAGGAGCATACCATCATGCACACCGACGCCGGCTTTCCGCTAACCGTCGGCCAAGGCTGCACGATCGGCCACCGTGCCTTGCTGCATGGCTGCACGATCGGCGACAACAGCCTGATCGGCATGGGCGCCATCGTGCTGAACGGCGCGAAGATCGGTAACAACTCGCTGGTCGGGGCTGGTGCACTGGTCACCGAAGGCAAGCAATTCCCCGACAATTCGCTGATCGTCGGCTCGCCCGCGCGCGTCGTCAGGACGCTCGACGAGACAGCAATCGCGAGGCTACGCGCCTCGGCCGCGCATTATGTCGCCAATGGGAGGCGGTTCAGGGCGGGGCTGAAGAAGGTCTAGCGCCAGGCAGTGAAGGCCGCCTATCGCAAGCCCAGAAATGGTGGAGCCGGCCCGGGGACGGGGCCGGCTCCTAAACCCGGTCGTTGGGGACGGGGAGGGTGGGGACTCGACCGGGTTTTCCGTCGCGTCCTCAGCGGACGCTGGCGACCGCGTCGGAGCGGCCGTCGTTGATCGTTACCCAGGCGCCGGAATTGCGGTCGGACTGGCGCTTCAGGTAGGTGTAACTGGTCATGGTCCAGGACAGCACCTTGGGCTGGAGATTGTCGAGGATGAACTCTCCAAGGCTGGTGCGCACGGTCAGCACCGCATGGCCGTCCCCGTTGCGCTGGCGCACCACCGTCATCAGCAGATCGCCGGCCGGCACGCCCATGCTCATCAGTTCGCGGCGCTTTTCCAGCGCATAGTCCTCGCAGTCGCCGAAGCCTTTGGGAAACGACCAGACTTCTTCCTTGCCCCACATTTCCATGTCGGTGCGCGGCGCGACCCTGCTGTTGACCGAATTGTTGATCTTGACGATCGTTGCCCACAGCTTGCGGGTGAGTTCGACCGGTGCCCGGTTCGGCGTCCTCTGATTGCATTCCTGCGGAATCTGCCGGCACAATTCGTAGTGACCGACCGGCTGCGTGGTGCGGCCGCCGGTATGCATGAACGCCGGCTCCGCCGCGCTTGCAATCCCCCAGCCGAAAAGCTGCATCGCTATTGCCGCCAGCAACAGCTTGCCCCTCGTCTTTTTCATTATTCAGTCTCCCCGTTTGAGGAGACAATGACACGGCTGGATTTATTTGACGCAAAAGCGCGAAGTAGACATTAAGTAAAACGCCCGTAGAATAAACATAAAATTTGATGCAATTGAGTATAGAATTATTTAAGGATTCTAGCCGGGTGCATTCCCATGCTTCGTAGCACCGTTCGAACAGCTAGGATGGCGATCTTCGCGATGGTGCTAAAGCTTCCGCGTCAGCCGCGCGGCGAGCTGAATTCGGTGTCGAGCGTTTCCGGCCGCTGGACGACGGCGAACTCGATGGCGACGCCATCTTCGAAATGGCGCACCACCTGGCCGCGCATGGTGCCCACCGTCACCTGGACGCCGATGGCCGGCTTGACGTCGATCTCGATCGCGGCGCCCGACAGCGACAGATCGATGATGCGGCACTGGTACTGCCGTCCGTCAGCAAGTTGCAGCACGCTCGTCGGGTTGCGCGGTGCCACGCGTTCATGGCGGCGGTCTTCCGGCAGGTCGAGCTCGTGCTTGTTGGCAAGCCAGGTCAGTTGCGCGGCGAGCTTGTCCCGCTTGCGGTCCGACGCGATGACGGTCATCGCAAAGCCATCCTGCAAAGTGCGGGTGATGACGCCTTCGATGCGGCCGATGTGATCGATGTAGGCAATGACCTTTTCACCCGGCAGGCCGGCGCGCTCGGTGCGCAGTGCGACGTTGCCGGGCGACATGTCGACCACCTGGCAGGGATGTTCGGTGCGGTCTTCCAGCATGAAACGTCCGTAAATCTTCACGCGGACGCGCTGAAAGTTACGCCTTTCAGCTTGGGACGGCGCATGGTCGACCGCCGCTGACCTCATGACTGCCATACCCCGTTCGGCATTCCGCGCATGGATGCGGGGAATTTCAGCGGAAAACTACAACAAAGCAGGTTAACAAAGGGGAAAGCCCGGCACTGTTGCTTTAAGCTTTGGCATCATTCTTCGCGTCCGCCGTCGAAGACGACCAGGTGACGGATGCGACGGGCCTGGCCGAGCGCCGAAATCGTCTCGGGCGGGTCGAATTCCGATGGGGCGAGCGAGGGAACTTCGATCGCCGGGCGGTTCTTCAGGAACATCGGCTCCTTGTCGGGATCGACGACACGGATCGAATCGATCAACGCGTCGAGAACCGGGTCGGCGCCCAGCCAGAAGGGCTTTTCAACGGCGCTTATCACGCCGAGGCAACGCGGACTCTCGACACCGCCGTCGAGCGGCAGTGCGAGCAGCTCGAACCTGTTGGAACGGCCGTTGCGGCTGAAACCCTCATAGGTGATGAGCACCACCGATTTCAGGTCGAAGACGCCATCGGTCAGCTTCGAGATCAGCCGCTGGTCCTTCTCGCGCCACAGCGAAGGGAATGAAAACCCCTTGAGTTCACGGCCATAGACTGCGCAAAGCCTGGTGCCGGCCAGCCGGAACACCGCTTCGCCGCGCGTGTCCTTTTCCAGGATGAACGTGTCGGCCAGCAGCGACTTGATGTCGGCCGGTTCGACTTCCGAGCGCTTCGGGGCAGGGCGTCCGTCACGCAATCGGTTCCAATAATGGAACAGCGTGATCGATCCGGTCTGGTTCATGCTAATGCTGCTCCGCGCATTCTGTCTTCTGATGTCCCATCGGTGAACAGAAGGGCGCCCTCCGAAGACCTACATGCGTTGCGGAGCAGGATGCGTGCCAGCATCGTTAATACTTGTTCACGGGTCGGGGCGGTTAAGGTTAACAACTGGTTTACGTTGCGCGCCGGCCAGGCCTGTGGCACACCAAAACCACTCCAGAAGCGGTCGTTTTGCGACGATCGGCAGCACTTCAGTCAAGAGTTCAGGGGGAGCAAGGGGGCTCGACCAGCCGTTCAAGGGAAACCTTGGACGGCTTCTTTTTTGATTCGGAGCTGCTGATTCGCCGTTTGTGATTCGGTTGGCCGTGATCTACATGCTCGCGAAGTCCAATCCAGCGACTGAGTGCAAGCCATATGAGCGACCCAGAAAGCCCACCGGAGATCGAGCAGGGCGAGAGTGGGCCTGCCGCCCGCGAACCGGAGCAACGCCGTGAACCGGTGTTCAACCTGCCGCCCGTGGTGCTGGCGGTGATCGGCATCTGCGTCGCCGTCCATCTGATCCGGGTCTATTGGCTGACCGACGACCAGGACTTCGAACTGCTTGTCCGGGCAGCCTTTGTGCCGATCCGCTATTCCGGCCGCTTCGACCTGGATTTCTTCGCGTTTTCAAGCCCTTTTACCTATGCCTTTCTGCATGGCGGTTTTGCCCATCTTGCCATCAACATGGTGTGGCTCGCGGCCTTCGGCTCACCGCTGGCCAACCGCTTCGGCGCGTTGCGCTTCAGCCTGTTCTTCGCCGCGACCGGACTGGCGGCGGTGGCGCTGTTCTGGGCCATGCATCCGCTTGGCGAAGCGCCGCTGGTCGGCGCCTCCGGCGCGATTTCCGGCATGATGGGTGCGGCGGCGCGCTATGGCTTCCGCATCGACCGCTCGTCGGGCAAGGCCGCCTTCGCCGGCCAGCCTTTGCCGATGGCGGCGGTGCTGCGCTCGCGCGGCGTCGTCACCTTTCTCGCCATGTGGATGGTGATCAACCTGGCGACCGGCCTCTTCGGCCTGGCGCCCGGCATTGACGGCCAGATCGCCTGGGAAGCCCATATTGGCGGCTTTCTTGCCGGCTTCTTCGGCCTGCGGTTCTTCGATCGGCGAGAGCAGGCGCTCCAACAGGCGGACGAGCCGGACACCTGAGACCTCCGCACTTGAAATGAAACCGATCGCGGCGCACCATGTTCATACTAGGGAAAGCCGGCCAAGGCAGGAGCCGGCAGGAAATGCAGAGGAGGACGTCATGACTGTTAAGGCAATTCTCGAGGCAAAAGGCCACGACGTGGTGACGCTCGGGCCGAACGAAAAGCTCAGCGAAGCCATCCGCATGCTTTCCGAACACAGGATCGGCGCGCTGGTCATCACCAACGGCGATCACAAGATCGTCGGCATTCTTTCCGAGCGCGATGTGGTGCGGGTTCTCGCCAAGGAGGGGGCGGCGGCGCTCGACCTTGCCATCCGCTCGGCGATGACGCCCAAGGTGAAGATCTGCAATGAGAACCACACCGTCAACGAGGTCATGGAGATCATGACCAAGGGCCGCTTCCGCCATCTGCCGGTGGAAAAGAACGGGCTGCTCGACGGCATCGTGTCGATCGGCGACGTGGTCAAGCGGCGCATCGAGGATGTCGAGCGCGAGGCCGAGGAAATCAGGGCCTATATCGCCACGGCATAGGTGAGGGCGGCCGGGTTGCCGGCCATTGAATTTTTTCAAGCTGCTATAGCAGTCCATCGCGGCAGGTGCGGGCCTGTGCCGCGTCGGCGCCCGCGGCTTTGCGCTTGTCTCTCTTGGCGGTTTGCACTAGCGAAGTTGCACATCAAAATATGCGTTCTCGCATATCCGCAATTCCACTATGCAGGCCACTATGACCCTCATCGATACCCGCACGCCCGACGCCAAGCGCCTGGTTCCCGGCGCCACCGGCGACTGGGAGATCATCATCGGCCTCGAGGTCCATGCGCAGGTGACCTCGCAGGCAAAGCTGTTTTCCGGCGCCTCGACCATTTTCGGCGCCGCGCCCAATGCCAATGTCAGCCTGGTCGACGCGGCGATGCCCGGCATGCTGCCGGTCATCAACGAGGAATGCGTCAAGCAGGCGATCCGTACCGGGTTGGGCCTGAAGGCTGAGATCAACCACAAATCGGTCTTCGACAGGAAAAACTATTTCTATCCCGATCTGCCGCAGGGCTACCAGATCTCGCAGTTCAAGCAGCCGATCGTCGGCGAGGGCAAGGTGATCGTCTCGGTCGGCCCGCACCGGCAGGGCGAATTCGAGGACATCGAGGTCGGCATCGAGCGTCTGCACCTGGAGCAGGATGCGGGCAAGTCGATGCACGACCAGCATGCGACAATGTCCTATGTCGATCTCAACCGCTCCGGCGTGGCGCTGATGGAGATCGTCTCCAAGCCGGATATGCGCTCCGCCGATGAAGCCAAAGCGTATGTCACCAAGCTGCGCACCATCGTGCGCTATCTCGGCACCTGCGACGGCAATATGGACGAAGGCTCGTTGCGAGCCGACGTCAACGTCTCGGTGCGCCGGCCCGGCGGCGAATTCGGCACGCGCTGCGAGATCAAGAACGTCAACTCGATCCGCTTCATCGGCCAGGCCATCGACTATGAGGCGCGCCGCCAGATTGCCATCCTCGAGGACGGCGGCAGGATCGAGCAGGAAACGCGGCTGTTCGACCCCAACAAGGGTGAGACGCGCTCGATGCGCTCCAAGGAAGAAGCGCATGACTACCGCTATTTCCCGGATCCCGATCTTCTGCCGCTGGAATTCGACCAGGCCTATGTCGACGAGTTGGCAAAGGACCTGCCGGAACTTCCCGACGCCAAGAAGGCTCGGCTGATCGCTTCGCTTGGCCTGTCGACCTACGATGCCTCGATCCTGGTATCGGAAAAGGCGGTCGCCGATTATTTCGAGAAGGTGGCGGCCGGGCGCGACGGCAAGCTCGCCGCCAACTGGGTCATCAACGACCTCCTGGGGGCCTTGAACAAGGCCGGCAAGGATATTGAAAACGCTCCTGTTTCGCCCGACCAGCTTGGTGCCGTCATCGACCTGATCAAGGAAGGCACCATCTCCGGCAAGATCGCCAAGGATCTGTTCGAGATCGTCTGGAACGAGGGCGGCGATCCGCGTCAGCTGGTCGAAAGCCGTGGCATGAAGCAGGTCACCGACACCGGCGCCATCGAAAGGGCGGTCGACGAGGTGATCGCGGCCAACCCGGACAAGGTCGAGCAGGCGCGTGCCAAGCCGACCATGGCCGGCTGGTTCGTCGGCCAGGTGATGAAGGCGACCGGCGGCAAGGCCAATCCGCAGGCGGTCAACGAGCTGGTCAAGGCCAAGCTCGGGATCGAGTAGGATGTTCGTCCGCACCGCCGGCGAGCGCGATCTGGCGGCGGTGCGCGCATTGCTGATCGAGACATGGCATGCCACCTATGACGCCATCTACGGCGCGGCGCGGGTTACCGAAATCACCGATGAATGGCATTCGATCGCCGCGCTCAAAGCACGGCTGACGCGGCCGAACTCGGAGTTCCTGGTCGCCGACGACGGCAAAAGCATCGGCGGCATGGCTTTCGCCGCCGCCACCACGGATGCCAGGATCGTCATGCTGAACCAGCTTTACGTGCATCCGGCCTGGCACAGGCAAGGCATCGGCCAGGCGCTGCTGGACGAGATTGAGGCCAGCTTTCCGGAGGCCCGAACGCTACGCGTCGAGGTCGAGGAAGCAAATGCCCCGGCCATCGCCTTCTACCGCTCGAGAGGGTTCTTGCCCGCCGGCAACACGGCCGATTGCGGCGGCGCCACAGGGTTGCCGGCGCTGGTTTTGGAGAAGGCGATCGGCTAGCTCGTTCGCCTGACGCTCAGTTGCGTTTCACAGGCAGGTTGGAGCAGCCGGCAGCGAGAAACTCGCACGGCAGGCTGCCGCCGCCGCCCGACGTGTGCGGGGGCGTAGCGGCTTCGATTTTTTCGACCTCGTAATATTTCGAGGTGACACCCCATTTTTTGACGCCCTGGCACGTCGAGCGCACGCCAACCTCCGTCGCCTTTGCCGCCGTCTTGTAATAGGTGGTGATCCGGCAGGATTGGCTGACCGGCAGCGCGTTCGCCGGGCTCGTGACCGGCGGCAGGAAGGTCGGGAAGGCAAGCAGCGAGATTGCCGCAATGATCCGGACAGCGGGCATGGTGTGGGGAAGGTGCAGCATCGTTTGTCTCCATCGATGGCGCCGCTCGCTCGTGGCGCAGCGGCGCGTTTGTTCCCGCAGGATCAGGCCATGAAGCAGGCGCTGCCGCATCTGCCGCGCGGGGGATGGCGGCGGCGGTCCGAACCGCCGCCGTCATCCGCGAGTGGCCGCGTCAGGGCGTTTTCGGCTTGATGAGCTTCTTTATCGGAACAGCGACTTTTGGTGGCCGGACCGTACTGGCTCCACCGTCGACGGCCAGCCCGCCGCTGTTGAGATAGCGCACCGTATAGTGCAGCTCGTAGCCCGGAACTCTGATCCATGTAGGCTTGTGATTGAACTGGTCAGGAGGCCTCGAATACCACTTCGGGATCTGCATGATCTTGGAACCGGCACCGAATCCCGCACTCTTGGCCGCTACCGCGAAGGCGCTGTCTCTGGGATCGTTCGGCGGCTGGTCGACATTGCCGATGACGACCAGCGAATCGTATTTTCGCGCGTCGAGCCTGAGTGCGGGAAGGTTCAGCGCAGCCACGTCGCCTTCGCGCATCGTCAGCGCCTTCTGAAGGCCGTCCTCATTGGCGTAGACATTGAGGTTAATGGCCTCGGATTCCGCATAGACCACATTGTTGTGGAAGTCGCGGGCCGCCAGACGCGTGAGGCTGTCGAAGGTCACTTCAACCGTCGGCTTGGCTATGGCGTCCGTCACAATCAGGTTGCGTCGCGGCACCGTCCAGAAGATGAGATCGTCGCCGGTGGCTTGCGTGCCGGCATCGGACCCGTCGATTGCCGAGCATTTCGAATTCGGAACCGGCGTCGTCACCGGCAGGGGTGCCGAAAACGAGCTGCGTACCTGGGCATCGATGTAGTTGCCGATGTTGAAAACATCTTCGAGGATGTTGCCGCCTTCGAAGCTCGCCGGGCCGGGTTGCGAGCGGATGATGACCTGGCTGGAATCGGTCTGCCAGCGGCTGCAGAAGACGTTGACGTCTATGGGAATGCCGATGTGACGGTCGGACGTCAGCGGGATCGAGACCTTGATGGTGAGGATATAGGGAACTTTGACAAACCAGCTGTTCGGCTGGTTCAGCATCTGCGTCGCAAAGCGCGACGGCCGCCATTGCTTCAGCGATTCGATCGATGCGCGCGATGATCGTCCCTGGGCGGCTAGCTGTGCGTTGGTGGCGTCGACCTTGGCCTGCGCCAGGTTGCGGACGGTGTTGGTGATCAGGAACACGCCGAGTTCGGCTTTGCAGGGCCTGTTCGATTGTGTGGGGTTGCATGGGGCAAGTGCCGCACTGGCAACCGGCGGCCCCGAAGGCGGCGGCTGGGCGGCCGCGGTGGCCGCCATCAGACCGAAGAACAGCATCGTGCAGGTTTTCAACATGGTATCCTCGCTCTGTCGTTGGAAACCACCCTCCGGCTAGACAGCAGCATTTGTCCGATGGCGGTTCATCGCCCGCACGGGGGATGAACCGCGAAAACATCGGGCGGGCCTAGCGACGTCGGGCCGCCGTCCTTTCGGATTGGATGGCTACTGCTTCACGACGCCCTTGGTCGTCGCCTTCGGCGCGACGACCTTGGGCTTGGGGGTTTTCGGACCTGGGTCGACTACCAATGCGGCCGTGCAGGAGCATTTGCCCGAACCGCAGTTCAGGTCGCCCTTGCACATTTTGGAATGCCGCATGTCGGTGCAGTCGGCGGTCCCGGAGCAGGAGCAACTGCCTTGCCCGATCGTACCCGACTGACATTTGAAGCTCCATGCCGGATCGGCAGCAAGGCCGGCCACAGCGAGCGATAAGACAAAAAGCGTTGTCGAGATGAGCTTGCGCATGAATACCTCCCGGTTCTATCGAGCGATGGAACCACGGAGCAGCAACGCCTTCATCTCCCGCGCGGGAGATGAATTCGCGTACCGGTGACGACCGTCAATGCTGTCCCTTCAGCACGACGAGATAACCGCGTTCGACGCGAAGCCGGAACGCGATTTGCCCTGCGGTGCCGGGATCCTTGGAAACCTTGTCGATGACATAGCCGCTGGGATGCGAGCCAAGCCATTCTTCCGGTTTGTCGGTGGTTTCGAATGGCTTTTGCAACCGGGCCAGGAAGCCGACTTCGCCTTGATAGTCGAAAGCCACGGCCCAGTCCGCATCCTTTCGCTCGTCGACGAAGTTGGCGAGCGGCGTCAGGTCATAGCGTTTGAACGCGGTTGCCGATGCCACCGCATGGCCGATGCCGAAAATGACAAGCATGACGACGGCCGAGCTTTTCAGCCTGGCGAGCGGGATCTCCGCCATGAAATACCCGAACAGGATGGTCACGAACGGCAACATCGGCACGACATAGTGGGGCTGCTTGCCGGATATCGCGCTGAACGCCAGCAACACGGCAACGAACGAGAACGACAGTAAGCGCAAGGCGCGCAGATCGGGCGACTTCGTCTCGATCAGGCTGCGTATCCGCGTGCGCAGCTTCAATCGCCATACCTCGGGTATAAAAATCCACGGCATGAACATGACCGGCAGCAGCAGCAGATAGAAGTAGAACGGCCGGCCGTGCGAATTGCGCAAATTGCCGGTGACGCGCCCCGCCGATTGGTTCCAGACCAGATCATAGACGAAACTGCCCTTTGTCAGAATGGTCGCCGGCACCAGCCAGATCGCCACCGGAATTAGCGCGGCGAGCACTGCCAGGCCCACTCCAGCGAGGAAGTTCGGTGTCGCCAGTCCCGCCCGCCGGTCGCGCCAGAACGGGTAGAACAGGATGGGCGCGCCGATATGGATGAGCACCACCGGGCCTTTCGTCAGCACGCCCATGCCGATGAACAGCCCGGCCAGAACGGCGTGCCAGCGGTCGCCGCTCCGGGCAAAGGCAATCAACGACAACAGCGCGGCGAGCACAAAGACCGTCAGCAACAGGTCGAACAGGATCAGCGTCGAATAGATGACGAACACGCTGCTTCCGGCGACCAGCCAGGGGACGCGCCGTGCGATGTCGTCGCGGCCGGGAAACAGGGTCCTTGCCAAAGCCGTCGTCAGCCAGATGACGAGTGAGGAGGCGGCGAAGATGACCAGCATCGCCGCCGGCCGGCTGGCGCCGAAAACGGTCCAGACAAGGTCGATAAGCCAAAACAGCAGCGGCGGCTTCTGCAGATAGGGCGCGAAATTCATCGTCGGGACGAAGATCTGTCCGCTCAGATACATTTCCCAGGTGACGCTGAGATATCGCGTTTCGTCGACGGGCAGCAGTGGCCGGAAAGCGACCGCGATGACGATCAGCCCAAGCAGGAAAAGGTAGGGGAGCAGCCGCTCGGTAGATGTCGGTATCAAAGATCGAGATCCGCGCCAGAAACCATTTTCTTTCCAGCCGAGCATAGTGCCGCGTTTCTGGACCGCGAACGACCGCACCATGATTTTGGCCGAATTGCAACGATGCCGGTTTCGTTTTGCAGATTTTGCGGATGATGTTCTTAAAGGCTTGGAAAACTTACCGGCCGAGCCTTTTGGACCACGGCCGGTCCGGGGGATCTGCGCAAATCAACTGGAGCGCAACGGCGGCGACAATTCGCGCATCAAGAGTTCGAGCTCGCGCTGATCGCCGGTACCGGTCTTGTCGAAGATCGTCGCCAGCTGCGACTTGACGGTGCCGTCCGAGACGCCGCCGGCCGCGGCGATTTCCTTTCGCGTCAGGCCGGCGGCAACATGACCGGCGACGCGCCTTTCTGCCGCGGTCAGTCCGAACAGCGCCGCAATGGCGTCCAGCGCCGGGATTGGTGCCGAACCGGCCGCGGCGATGAAGATCGCCGCGGCGGCGCGCTGCGAGATACGCGCCGAGATTTCACGCCGCGCCAGCGGCATCACATGGGCCACCGCCGGAACGGCCGTCTTGGCCAGCGGAATGTTGATGCCGCAAGGTCCGAGCGCGAATTCGTCGCGCGTGCCGAGCTGGACGGCACGGCCGATCGCGGCATTGGCGTTGGAATAGGTGAAGGAAAGCTGTCCGCGCACGCAAGCGACCGAGATGTTTTCGGCGAGCAGCGCTTCGGCTGTCGGGTTGGCGAAGATGATGGTCATGTCTTCGGCGACGATCAGCACGGGATGGTCAAGGCTTTCGATGATGGAACGGAAGATTTCGGCCTTGCGCCGCTCCGCCTCGAACAGGTCGCCGATGGTCACCGCGCGCCGCACATGCGGCGCCAGCAGGCAGACAAGCTCGAGGTCCTCGCTGGAAATCTGGCGCCTGTCCTTGTCGGTAACCACCATCAGCGTGCCGATCCGGGTCGGCCGCTTCATCAACGCCACCCAGAAGAAATCGTCCAGCCGGTTGGGTTGCACCCATTCGCGCACGATGCGGCTTTCGAGCCATCTCTGTCGCGTATCCGGACCTTGCAGGGCGTAGATCGAATCGACAGTGAACGGCACGTCGATCTCCATCTTGGGAACCGCCGCATAGAACGGCACTTGCGAGCCGTAGTCATGCTTCAACGGCTCAAGAACTGCGGGATCGCCGCAAGACACCGAAAACCGCGCGGAACTGCTGATCGTGTCGATGACGGCGAGCATGGCAAGCTGGCCTTCCGCCAGGCTGCAGATGGCCTCGAGTGTCGCTTGCCAGCGGCCGACGTCGGCAATCGAATCGTAGATCGCCTCAACGACCTGCGGCAATGCGCGACCGGCCGTGCCCGCCAGCGATGACATGAGCCCCTCTCATTTGCCGCCCTTGAGGCGACGAAGCATCAATTCCTAGAATAACGCTGCGTAAGGTTGCCAACAACCCATTTCATCTGCTTCGCGCGGACGCGAGGATCGCATGAACGTATAGTTTGCCCGCCAGCCATTTGCTCGTCGGTTGCGGCAAGACCCTTGCCTTCGCAATGCCGTGACGCCATAAGCAGGAACAGGCGCCGCGAGGACTTGCTACAAGGACTTGCCACGAGGATTTGGATGAAAACTTTCCTTCTGCAGTTTTTCACCTGGTGGAACAGCCAGACGCTGGGAACGCGCTTCCACACCTGGCGGCACGGCAAGATGGTCGGGCAGGACGAGGTCGGCAACGTCTACTACGAGGGCGGCGTCGATTCGGAAGGCCGCACCCGCCGCTGGGTCATCTACCGCGACTATTCGGAAGCCTCGGCGATTCCGCCCGGCTGGCATGGCTGGATCCATCACCGTGTCGACGTTGCGCCGCCAACGGAAGACTACAAGCCCCGCGACTGGCAAAAGCCGCATGTGCCGAACCTCACCGGCAGCCCCGCAGCCTATCGCCCGAAGGGCTCGGTGCTGACCAACCAGCATCGTCCGCAGGTGACGGGCGACTACGACGCCTGGACGCCCGGTTCGTGATCGATCGCCGCGACACGCGCGCGGTTCCCACAGGCACCGTCCCCACGGGCGCGGTCCTTTGTCGCCACAATTGCTGTTTAGCTGTTTGCTGATCCGACAGCAGCAACTAGCCTTGGCGTTAAGAGAATCACCCGGGCGCAAACCACCGGACCTTGCATGAGCATGTTCAGCCGAATTTTGACGGGCGGATCAACCGCGGTCGTTCTCGCTTCTATGGTGGCGCTTGCTGCTGCGCAGGAGTTGGCGCCGCCTGCGCCGGACGCGTCGGTGGCACCCGCAGCACCCGCAGCACCCGCAGTATCCGAGCGCATCACCAATCCCGTCGCTGAATTCGCCGGCATCGACAAGATCACCGGCCGGATCATCACCTTCGACGTCTATATCGACGAGACGGTGCAATTCGGCGCTTTGCAGGTGACGCCGCGCATCTGCTATTCGCGGCCGGAAAACGAAGAGCCGAAGACGGATTCGTTCGTCGAGGTCGACGAGATCACGCTCGACCGGAAAATCCGCCGTATCTTCACCGGCTGGATGTTTGCCGAAAGCCCCGGGATCAACGCCGTCGAGCACGCCGTCTATGATATCTGGCTGAAGGGCTGCAAGCAGAAGTCCGACGTGCCGGCACCCGCTGCCCCCAAAACCAACTAGAACCTGTCAGCGCGGCGGATACGGCGTCTTGCGGAACCGCCTTGTTGTCCGAGCGTTGGGGCTTCTCTAGGGAGGAGGTTGCCATGATGATGGCCAACAAAAGCGAGCTTCTCGACATCGAAAAGGGATTCTGGACCGGCGACGCCGACTATTTCAAGGCCAACGCCGACACCGAATGCCTGGTGGCTTTCCTGCAGATGGCGCGGGTGATGAGCAACGCCGATCTGGCCAAAACCGCGACGGAGCCGAAGCGCTGGCGCGAGCTCGACATCGACCTCAAGGGCATCATCGAGCCCGGCAGCGACATCGTCATGCTGACCTACGAGGCGCGTGCGACCCGGCAAAATGGCGAAGCCTATGCAGCACTGGTCAGTACCGGCTATGTCCACCGCGTCAATGGCTGGAAGATGATGTTCCATGCACAGACACCGCTGGTGACGGCGACCAAGGGCTGACCGGCCGGTAGAGCAATTCCAGGAAAAGTGTGAACGGTTTTCCGTGCGGAATTGCGTCAAAACACAAAATAGACCGGTTCGGCGTTTCCGTGAAACGATGAACCGTTCTAGATCACGGAAAAAACACAGCCTCGCCCTTTAGCGCCTCGGCCAGCATCTTCTCGTACTTGCCACGTGGCACGTCGATTGCGCCGAAACGTTTGAGATGCTCGGTCGTGAACTGCGTATCGAGCAGCGCAAAGCCGCGCGCCTTCAGGCGCTCGACCAGATGAACCAGACAGGCCTTCGAGGCGTCGGTCTCCCTGGCAAACATGCTCTCGCCGAAGAACACCCGGCCGAGCGACACCCCGTAGAGCCCGCCGACCAGCCGGTCGTCGTGCCAGGCCTCGACCGAATGGCAATGGCCCATCCGATGCAGCTCGACATAGGCTTCGCGGATTGGTGCGTTGATCCAGGTCGACCGCCGTTCCTCGCGTCTTTCGGCGCAGGCGTCGATCGTCGCCTCGAAATCGAAATCGATGCGGAATTCGAACAGATCCTTGCGGATCGTCTTCCTCAGGCTCTTCGGGATGTGGAAACCGTCGAGCGGAATGATGCCGCGCGTCTCCGGCCGCACCCAGAACACCTCGGGGTCATTGGCATTTTCGGCCATCGGGAAGACGCCGGAGGCATAGGCTTTGAGCAACAGGTCGGTCGGGATGCGATAGCCGGGTGCGTAGGGGCGGGTCATCGCGTCGCCCCTGTGTCACTCGCCTTTGGCCAGATATTTTTCCAGCCAGTGGATGTCGTAGTCGCCATTGGCGATGTCGGCGTTGCCGACGAGGTCGCGAAACAGCGGCAGCGTGGTCTTGATGCCGTCGACCACGAATTCATCGAGCGCGCGTCGCAGCCGCATCATGCACTCGACGCGGTTGCGGCCGTGCACGATCAGCTTGCCGATCAGGCTGTCGTAGTAGGGCGGGATCTTGTAGCCGGAATAGACGCCGGAATCGACGCGGATGCCGAGGCCGCCTGGCGTGTGGAAGTGGGTGATGGTGCCCGGCGAGGGGGTGAAGGTGCGCGGATCCTCGGCATTGATGCGGCATTCGATAGCATGGCCGTGGAAGCGGATATCTTCCTGGCGCACCGAAAGCCCGCCGCCCGAGGCGACGCGGATCTGCTCGTGCACAAGGTCGATGCCGGTAATCGCCTCGGTCACCGGATGTTCGACCTGCAGGCGCGTGTTCATCTCGATGAAATAGAACTCGCCGTTCTCATAAAGGAATTCGATGGTGCCGGCGCCGGAATAGCCGAGATCGGCGATCGCCTTGGCGCAGACGCCGCCAATATGTGCGCGCTCCTCGGCATTGAGCGCCGGCGAGGGCGCTTCTTCCCAGACCTTCTGGTGGCGGCGCTGCAGCGAGCAGTCGCGCTCGCCGAAATGCACGCCGCGCCCGGCGCCGTCGCCGAACACCTGCACTTCGATATGGCGCGGCTTCTGCAGATACTTCTCGATATAGACGGCGTCGTCGCCGAAGGCGGCGCCCGCCTCCGAGCGTGCCGTCTGCAGCGCCACCTCGAGGTCGGCCTCGCTATGCGCCACTTTCATGCCGCGCCCGCCGCCGCCGGCCGACGCCTTGATGATCACGGGGTAGCCGATCCCGGCGGCAATGCGCTTGGCCTCCTTTTCCTCGGTGACCGCGCCGTCGGAGCCGGGTACCACGGGAATGCCGAGGCGCTTTGCGGTGCGCTTGGCCTCGATCTTGTCGCCCATGATGCGGATATGGTCGCCGGTCGGACCGATGAAGGTGATGTTGTGCGCGGCGAGGATGTCGGCGAACTTGGCGTTCTCCGACAAAAAACCGTAGCCGGGATGCACCGCGTCGGCGCCGGTGATCTCGCAGGCGGCGACGATCTGGTGGATGTTGAGATAGCTGTCGCGCGACGGCGGCGGGCCGATGCAGACGCTCTCGTCGGCGAGACGCACATGCATGGCGTCGGCGTCGGCGGTCGAATGCACCACCACCGTCTGGATGCCAAGCTCCTTGCAAGCGCGCAGCACCCTGAGGGCAATTTCGCCGCGATTGGCGATGAGGATTTTCTGGAACATCTTTCGCCTGTTCCCGGCTCTACTCGATCACGACGAGCGGCATGCCGTATTCGACCGGCTGCGCATCTTCGAACAGGATCGCCGTCACCATGCCGGCGCGCGGCGAGGGGATCTGGTTCATCGTCTTCATCGCCTCGATGATCAGCAGCGTCTGGCCTTCCTTGACCTTCTGGCCGATTTCGATGAACGGCTTGGCGTCGGGCGACGGTGCCAGATAGGCGGTGCCGACCATTGGCGAGGCGACGGCGTTCTTCGACACGTCGGGCGTCGCCGGCGCGGCCGCTGCCGCAGGCTGCGTTGCTGCCGGGGCATAGGCCGGCGGCGCTGCGGCGATCGCATGGACGGCCGGCGCCTGCCGTGAGACGCGCACCTTCAGATCGCCCAGCTCGACCTCGATCTCGGTCAGGTTGGTGTCGTTCAGTATGCCCGCCAGATCGCGGATCAGCTGCTGGTCAACACCGTTCTTCTTTATCGACATTTTCGAGCCTTCTGTTTGTTGGCCGGTCATAGGCGTGCAGCCAGCGCCTGCAGCGCCAGCGTGTAGCCGAGCGGCCCGAACCCGCAGATCATGCCGACAGCGACCGGCGCGACCATGGAGACGTGGCGGAATGGTTCCCGCGCGTGGATGTTGGAGAGATGCACCTCAGCGACCGGCAGCGGCGCGACGGCGCGGATGGCATCGTGAATGGCGACCGAGGTGTGGCCGTAGGCGCCTGGATTGATGACGATTGCGGCGGCCTTCTCGGCGGCCTCGTGGATCCAGTCGACGAGGTCGCCCTCATGGTTCGACTGGCGGAAATCGATCTCCAGCCCAAGTGCGGCACCCGCCTGCTTGCAGTCGTCGGCGATCGCCGCAAGCGTCTTGCCGCCATAGATGCCCGGCTCGCGCTTGCCGAGCGCGTTGAGATTGGGGCCGTTCAGGACGAAAACCGTTTTCAAAAAATGCCGACCTTTCCCGGCGCGGCTAAGCCGGCGCGCCGGACCCTCTATAATGGGCATAGACGCTGGCGAAAAGAGCGCAAGTGCGTTCTTTCGCCGTCCACAACAGCCGGAAAACGGCCCGCGCCGGAAACCCGCAGCCTGATCGAAACCCGAACGCTAATCAGAGTGCGGCCTTCGCCGCCTCGATCTTTTCGGCCAGCACTTCCTGGCCGAGCGCGCCGAACACAACCTCGTTGCCGACGACATAGGACGGCGTTCCGGTGATGGCGAGCTTGGTGGCAAGATCATAGGTCTTGGAGAAGGCCTCAGTGATGCTCGGGTCCTTCATCTTTTCGCGCAGCGCAGCCTCGTCGGCGCCGAGCGACAGCGCCACCTTGATTGCCGCCGCCTCGGTGGCGCGCCCCTGGCCGCCGAGCAGCGCGTTGTGGAATTCGCCGTATTTCTCCGGCTTCATCAAGTGGAAGGCCATCGAGACGACGCTCGCCTTCTGCGAATCAGGGCCGAGGATCGGGAATTCCTTGAGCACGAAACGCAGGTCCGGATCGACCTTGGTCAGCGCGCGCATGTCATCGATTGCGCGTTTGCAGTAACCGCAATTGTAATCGTAGAACTCGACGATGGTGACCTTGCCGTTCGGATTGCCGACAACGCCGTCGAAGGCGGAGTTGAAAATCTGGTCCTTGGCGTCTTTGATGACGCCGAGACTGGCGACGCGCTGTTCTTCCTTCTGCTTGGCCTCGAGCGCCTGCTGGGCTTCCAGAAGCACTTCCGGGTTCTTCAGCAGATAGTCGCGGACGATGCCTTCGACTTCGGTGCGGTCGAGCTTGGTTTCCGAGGACGCCGTCTGGACAAGCTGCGCCGTGCCGGCCGTCGCCGTCTGCGGATTTCCGGCGACGAAGCCGAACGCCAGCATGGCGAGGGCGGCTGCCACTCCGGTAGTGCCCAGCAGAATTGCCTTGGTCATGATCCTCGATCCTCTAGCCTGTGTTCGGGTCCGCTCGGTTCGGCTGTGTCGCAGCGTGCGTCCGAAAGGTTCACTTCTTCTTACCTGATGTTGCGTAGTTTATAATGTCCTGCGCGCGAAGCCAGCCCGGCTCGCCCCGCTTCATGCTCTGCTGCGCCCGCATGGCGAAGATCTTCGCATTCTTGTAGTCGCCGGAATAGAAATGCCCTTCGGCGGTCGCAAGCTCGGCCGCCGGGATGTTGCCGAGTTCGCCATAGGCCTGTGCCAGATAGCGGTATCCGGCGGCGTTTTCGCGATCCCGCCCGAGGCCCGTGTTGATCTGCGCCACCGCCTTCTTCAGCGAATCCGGCGTGCCGATAGCCATCAGCGCCTGGCCGTACGAGACCGGCAGCAGCCCGGATCGCGCCGGATCGAGGCTGACCGACCTGGCATAGGCGTCCGCCGCATCCTTCGGCCTGTTCGCCTTCATCAGGATGTCGCCGCGCAATTCCTGGAAATAGGGATTTTTCGGCTGTTCCTTGATCAGTGCGTTGGTCTTGGTGAGCGCCGAGGCCAGATTGCCGAAGAGATAGGTCATCTGCGCGTCGCCATAGCGCGAGGCGAGACTGCCGGGGTTCTTGCGTATCAATCGCGACGCCGCGGCCTGTCCTTGCATATAGGCGGCGATCTTGATGCGCATCATGTCGTGGCGCTGCTGCAGTGTCGGTGGGTCGACCTTGTCGAGGTAAGGGCTCTGCTTCACCAGCACTTCGAGATTGGCGATACGCTCCTGCGGCATCGGATGGCTGATCTTGTAGGGATCGACTTGGGCGCCCGAGAGCGACAATGCATTCTGGAAACGGCTGAACGTCTTCAGCATGCCCATGCCGGACTGGCCGGTAGCATTGAGATAAGCGATTGCCGAGCGGTCGGCGGTCATCTCTTCGGTGCGCTGATAGGCGAGGATACTGCGTTGCGCCATCTCGCCGCCGCCGGCCATCACGCCCATGCCGGCCCCAGCGAGGCCGCGGCTATTGCTGGTGGCGCCGGCCACCATGGCGCCGGCGCCAAGCAGCGTCGCCAGGATTGCCATCGTCTTGGCGCGCTCGAGCTGTTCGCGCAACTTTTGCTGGTGTCCGCCGGCGATATGGCCGGCCTCGTGGGCGATGACCCCGATGATCTCGTTGGGCGTTTCGGCTGTCATCAGCGCGCCGGTGTTGATGAACATGCGGCGGCCAGCAACAAAGGCGTTGAAGCTCTGGTCGTTGACCAGCACGATGTTGATGGCGTCGCCCGATAAGCCGGCCGCTTTGAAGATCGGCCGTGCGTAATCCCGCACCAGCGCCTCGATCTCGGCATCGCGCACCACCGGCACATTCTGCGCAAACGCGTTGACCGAGCCAGCCATGGCTAGCACCGCGGCAAGCGAAAGCGTCGCGAAGGCGCGCGCTGTCCTGGCGATCGTCGATCTGGGTCGGCTTAACATGGCAGGTCCACTGGTAGACGAGCGGGCGAAGGATGAAAAGTCGGCACCTTAAAACTTACCGAACTTGTGATCCCCACATCAATCGGGCATTTGTGCGGCGCGGCCTGCATGGCCGGCACGTGCGGACAAGTGTGGTGGATTGAAAAATGGTTGTTTCGCTTTCGCGCCGCGGCGCCGTCGAGCCGTTCCACGCCATGGACATCCTGGCCGAGGCGAATCGGCTGAAGGCCAAGGGCGTGCCGGTCGTTTCCATGGCAGTCGGCCAGCCGTCCGACCCGGCACCGGCCGGGGTTCGCGAAGCGGCGGCGAGCGCCTTGAAAGCAGGCCGCATCGGCTATACCGACGCGCTGGGCCTCGCCGGCCTGCGCAAGGCAATCGCGGCCCATTATGGCGAGCATTACGGGCTTGACGTGCCGCCCGAGCGGGTAGCCGTTACCACCGGATCGTCGGCTGCCTTCAACCTTGCCTTCCTGGCGATGTTCGATCCGGGCGACCGCGTCGCCATCGCCGCGCCGGGCTATCCGGCCTATCGCAACATCATGGCTGCGCTCGGCATCGACATCGCCGAGATCGAGCTCGGCGGCGCCGCCTATCTTCATGCCGAGCACCTGAAAGCCGCGCACCGCGAAAAACCGCTGAAAGGCGTGCTGTTCGCCAGCCCGGCCAATCCGACCGGCGCGGTCATTCCCGCCGGCGATCTCGAGGCGCTGGTCGAGACGGCGCGCGAGCTTGGCATCGCCGTGATCTCAGACGAGATCTACCACCGGCTGGCCTATGCGGCGCCCGACACGACTGCGCTGTCTTTCGGCGCGGACGTGACGGTGATCAATTCCTTCTCGAAATATTATTGCATGACCGGCTGGCGCATCGGCTGGATGGTGCTGCCGCAGGATTTGGTGCGGCCGATCGAGCGCATCGCCCAGAGCCTCTACATCTCGCCGCCCGAACTGTCCCAGATTGCCGCGATCGAAGCGTTCAAGGCGACAGAAGAGCTGGAGGCGGTGAAGGCGCGTTACGCCTGGAACCGCGAGCTCTTGATGCAACGCCTGCCGGACCTCGGCTTTGCGCTTGCTGCGCCCATGGACGGCGCCTTCTACGCCTTCTGCGACGTCACCCGGCACACCAACGACAGCATGGCGTTTGCGCGCAGGATGCTTGCCGAGGCGCATGTGGCGGCGACGCCCGGCCGCGATTTCGATCCGCTGCAGGGCCATCGCACGATGCGCTTTTCCTACGCCGGCAGCCACGACGACATGGTCGAGGCGATGGCGCGTATCGAACGCTGGCTGAAGTAGCGGGGACGACGATGCCGGAGCTTGAACAGGCGCCGCAACGCGGACAGGCGCCCCAACTTGGACAGGCGCCCCAGCTTGAACAGGCACTGCGCGAGGTTGCCGCCGAAATGGCGGAGCGTGCCGATCGCGGCGACGTTGCCAGCTATATTCCGCAGCTGAGCAAGATCGACCCGAAAAAATTCGGCATTGCCGCGGTGACCAATGACGGCCGCGTGCTGACCGCGGGCGACGCCGACGAGGCATTTTCGATCCAGAGCATCTCAAAGGTATTCACGCTGACGCTGGCGCTCGGCAATGTCGGCGACGCGCTATGGCAACGGGTCGGACGCGAACCGTCGGGCAATCCGTTCAACTCGATCGTCCAGCTCGAGCACGAGAACGGCATTCCGCGCAATCCGTTCATCAATGCCGGCGCCATCGTCGTTTCAGACATCCTGCTTGCCGGCCATCAGCCGCGCGAGGCGATCGGCGAGATCCTGCGCTTCATCCAGTTCCTGGCCGATGACGACACGATCATCATCGATCGCGAGGTCGCGGCGTCCGAACGTGCCACCGGCTTTCGCAATTTTGCGCTTGCCAATTACATGAAATCGTTCGGTAATCTCAATCACGCGCCGGAACTGGCGCTGGGCGTTTATTTCCACCATTGCGCGATCGCCATGAGCTGCCGGCAACTCGCCCTGGCCGGGCGCTTTCTCGCCAATGGCGGCAACAATCCGGCGACCGGGCATTCCGTCGTCTCGGCCGAGCGCGCCCGCCGCATCGGCGCGATGATGCTGACCTGCGGCCATTATGACGGCTCCGGCGACTTCGCTTTCCGTGTCGGCATTCCCGGCAAGAGCGGCGTTGGCGGCGGCATATTGGGGATCGTGCCGGGCGTCGCCTCGCTTGCGGTGTGGTCGCCTGGCCTCAATGCCAATGGCAATTCCAGGCTGGGCTCGATCGCGCTGGAGAAACTGGCGAAGATGATGAACTGGTCGATCTTCGCGCCATAGTGCCTGTCGCCTGGAATTGGCACGAAGAAATCCCGCGCAGCCAGTCGGCAGCGCGGGATTCTTTTAATCAGAAAGTCTGGCTAATACACGGAAAAGCTTAGAAAAAGCCCTTCCGCTGCCACCAGCCGGCACGCTTCGGCTTGTCCTCGGCCTTTGCTTCCTCGGTCTTTGCCTCGTCGGGGACGATCGAGGAGACGACCGGCACGACCGGAGCATCCACCGGTGCGGGTTTGCGCCGCGACGGCCGGGCTTTCGGCGTTTCCTTGCCAGCCGCCACTTCGGTCTCCTGCCGAACCGGCGCAGCGGTCTCGCCGGAAGCCACCGCCGCGGCTTCGGCGGCCGATGTCTCGGCGCCCGCAACCTCGGCAACTGCTTCCGCCGCGGCCTTCTTCGGCTTGGCGGCGCGGCGCGGCTTCTTCGGCTTTTCGGCGCTCGGCGTGTCGTCGTTCGCCGGAGCACGCACCGCAAGCTCTTCGGCCGGCGGCGCGCCTTCCGGCTCGGCGGTCACGGGCTCTGCTTCCGATACGGCACCTTCTGTCATGCCGGCCGGCTCGCCGGCGCTGGCTTCGACGCCGTCCTCACCGTCTTCACGGCGATTGCGCTTGCCGCCGCGCTTGCCGCGCCGGCGCTTCTTGCCGTGACCGTCGTCCGCCGCTTCCGCAGTTTCGGCAACACCGGCCGGCGCTTCACGTTCCGCTTCCGCGCCTTGCTCGGCGGCGGCTACGAGGGCATCGTCGGTCGGCGCCGAAACGGAAGCACCTTCCCCGGCAGCGGCCTGTTCACGATCCCCGTGTTCACGATCCCCGTGTTCGCGATCCCCGTGTTCGCGATCCTTGCCGCCGCGCCGTCTGCGGCGCTTGCGGCGCTTGCGATCGCGGCCTTCGCCGTCCTCGCCGGACCTTGGCTGCTGCGGCTGCTGGGCAGGGCGTGGCTGCTCAGCCTGCACCGGTGCCTCCTCTTCCTCCTCGATGACGATCTCGTCCTCGGGTTCTTCCGGCTCGACATAGGCCGGGAACGTGCGGGCCTCGACAAAGCCTTCCGGCTTTTCGGCCAGCGCGCCGCGGAAGATGGCATAGTGTTGTGCACCGACCGTGTCATCGGCTTCGATGGTGATGGTCACGCCGAAGCGGTGCTCGAATTCCACCAGCGTGCCACGCTTGTGATTGAGCACATAGAGCGCGGTCGCTGCCGGCGTCCGCACCGTGATGTGGCTGCGCGAATCCTTGAGCAGGAATTCCTCGATCGCACGCACCACCATCAGCGCAACCGACGAATCGGAGCGCACATGGCCGGTGCCGCCGCAATGCGGGCAAGGCTTCATCGTCGATTCCAGAACGCTGGCACGGATGCGCTGGCGCGACATCTCCATCAGCCCGAAATGCGAGATGCGGCCGACCTGGATGCGGGCGCGGTCGTTCTTGAGGTGATCCTTCAGCCGCTTCTCGACGGAGCGGTTGTTGCGGTTCTCCTCCATGTCGATGAAGTCGATGACGATCAGGCCGGCGAGATCGCGTAGCCTCAATTGCCGGGCGACTTCCTCGGCGGCTTCCAGATTGGTGTGAAGCGCGGTGTCCTCGATCGAGTGCTCCTTGGTGGAACGGCCCGAATTGACGTCGATGGCGACCAGCGCTTCCGTCTGGTTGATGATGATGTAGCCGCCGCTCTTCAGCGTCACCTGCGGCTGCAGCATGCGGTCGAGCTGTGCTTCGATGCCGTTGCGCACAAAGATCGGCGTCGTGTCGCGGAACGGCTGTACCACCTTGGCGTGGCTCGGCATCAGCATGCGCATGAAATCCTTGGCCTCGCGGTAGCCTTCTTCGCCGGAAACCAGGATCTCGTCGATATCCTTGTTGTAGAGGTCGCGCACCGACCGCTTGATCAGGCTGCCTTCCTCATAAACCAGGGCAGGGGCCGTGGATTGAAGCGTCAGATTGCGGACATTTTCCCAAAGCCGCATCAAATATTCGTAGTCGCGCTTGATCTCTGCCTTGGTGCGGCTTTCGCCGGCCGTACGCAGGATGACGCCCATGCCTTGCGGCACTTCGAGATCGGCGACCACTTCCTTCAGCCGCTTGCGGTCTTGCGCATTGGTGATCTTGCGCGAAATGCCGCCGCCGCGCGCCGTGTTCGGCATCAGCACCGAATAGCGGCCGGCCAGCGACAGGTAGGTGGTCAGCGCCGCACCCTTGTTGCCGCGCTCTTCCTTGACGACCTGCACCAGCAGGATCTGCCGACGCTTGATCACTTCCTGGATCTTGTACTGGCGGCGCACCGGCTTGCGGCGGTTGCGCACTTCTTCAAGCGCGTCTTCGGCGCCGACCGATTCGACCTCGTGATCGTCCGAATGCGAGGATTGCACCTCCTCCAGCATGCCGCGATCATTGTCTTCGGACGTCGCTTCGCCGCTCGTCTCGGCCCCGCCTGTCTCGACCTCCCTTGTCTCTACTTGCGGGACGGCTTCCGAGATTACGTCGGCGTCGACGCTGGCAGCGATGGAACTGGATCCGCCTTCGGACGGCTCGGTCTCGCCGCTATCGGCGACTTCATCACTCTGTCCGGCGGCATCCTCGCTCTGTCCGACAGTATCGGACATGGTGTCGCCGCCGTCGGCAGCGGCATCCAGGTTCTCTGCGACGGCATCTTCGCCGCTCTCGCCATTCTCACCGTCGGACGCGCCTGCCTCGCGCCTGTGCTCGCCGCGGTCGCGGCTCTTGCCGCCACGCCGGCGTCCGCGCTTGCCGCGGTCGCGGCTCTGGCGGTCGTCGCCCTCGGCGGCTTCCTCGTCCTCTTCGTCCTGGGCTTCCTGTGCTTCCGCACGCAGCAGCGCCTGACGGTCGGCGACCGGAATCTGGTAATAGTCGGGGTGTATTTCACTGAAGGCGAGGAAACCGTGACGGTTGCCGCCATATTCGACGAAGGCTGCCTGGAGGGAAGGTTCGACGCGCGTTACGCGGGCGAGATAGATGTTTCCTTTGAGCTGCTTCTTGTCCTGGGATTCAAAGTCGAATTCTTCAATACGGTTACCGCGAACGACGACAACGCGTGTTTCCTCCGGGTGGGAGGCGTCTATCAGCATTTTGTTGGGCATTATTTCGTTTCCCCCCGGCAGCCGTCGGCCGCAGCTTGCGGGGCAATGCCCGCTGCCGTGGACCTGGAACATGGGTGCCGGACAATTGAACGTCCGCCGGCCGCTGCCTGAGCGCCATGGCGGTGCCGCCCGCAGCCGTAGTGGCGCGGTTTGTTGCGGACCTTTCCATGATTGCGCTTGAAGCCATCGTAACCAGCAGAACCTTTTGAACCAAAGCCCGGGAAAAACCGGACCAGCTTGTTTGCTCATACAGAGCCGGCGCGGGACAATCCCGGCCGTTTTGCTCACGCAGGCGATTCCCCCGCCACGGGAGCACGCCTGCGAAAATCGTCGCGATCACCGATGCCTTCTTCGCCTGAAGCGAAAGGAGCCGTCTTGCGTCTGACCTGTAGCAGGAAGCTGCGGAGGAGGACGGTTCCAGGATTGCAGTGATCCACCATCGCTTTTATGATTTGGCGGGTTGGAAGGCAACCCCGATTCCCGACGCCGGCAAAAAGCCGTTCCGCAACGGAAGCCCAGGTTCCAAGCCTTCCATGAAAAGGCTTGGTTAACCTTCTCTGGATACCAATCGTTAATCGAGTTCGCGGCCTGCCGGAACTTTGACAAGCAATAGGGCACTTTGACGAACGATCGGGCATGACGCCAAACAGGAGCGACTGGTAGAAAGATGGGACTGGCAGGCTTCGCAGACAAGGGCCGTCATCATGGAGGCTGGTTGTTCCGCACCGCCTGCCTGCTGCCGCTGATCCTGGCTTGCCTAGTCTTTCCGCCACTTTCGCGTGCTGCCGACGTACCGATCGGCGCCACAAGCTACAAGATGGCCGGCGATGCCACCAAGATGCGCATCGTCATCAATTTCGACCGCGATCCCGACATCAAATGGTTCCTGCTGCGCGGCCCCAATCGTCTGGTCATCGATCTGCCGGCCACGAGATTCGCCCTAAATGCCAAGGATGTGAAGCCGCGCGGCCTTGTCCGCGCCGTGCGTTACGGCGGACTCGGCGAGGGAAAATCGCGGCTGATTCTCACCGGCAAGGGACCGTTTGCCGTCGACAATCTCGACGTGCTGAAGAACGATGATGGCAGTGGCTACCGCATCGCCATCGACATGTCGGCGGCGTCGCAGCGGGAATTCGATGCAGCGCTCGCCAATCAGGCGCTGACCACCGGCTCGACAGTCTCTGCCGACAAGGCCGGCAGGGTCGGTACCGGGCCGGTCTCCAATCCGGGCCATCGTTTCACCGTCGTCGTCGATCCCGGCCACGGCGGCATCGACGGTGGTGCCGAGGGCCTGAACGGCACTGTCGAGAAGAACGTGACGCTCGCCTTTGCCATGGAACTGCGCGACAAGCTCACCGCCAGCGGCAAATATGACGTGTTCCTGACGCGCGAAACGGACGAGTTCCTGCGGCTCGACGATCGCGTGCGCATTGCTCGCCAGCATGAGGCCGACCTGCTCATCTCGATCCATGCCGACACGATCAGCCTCAAGGGCATTCGCGGCGCAACCGTCTACACCGTGTCCGACAAGGCTTCCGATCCCGAGGCACAGGCGCTTGCCGACCGTGAAAATCTTTCCGACCAGTTCGCTGGCATGGAGATCAAGGACGACAGCAAGGAAGTGACCGATATCCTGATCGACCTGATCCGCCGCGAGACGCATAATTTTTCGATGAGCTTCGCGCACACTCTTGTCGGCCAGCTTTCCACCAGCGTCGGCCTGATCAACAACCCGCAGCGTTCTGCCGGCTTCAAGGTGCTGAAGGCGCCGGACGTTCCGTCCGTGCTGGTCGAACTCGGCTATCTGTCGAACGCCAAGGACGAAGCGCAGTTGCTCAGCGCCGATTGGCGCAACAAGGCGACCCAAAGCATAACCAACGCCGTTGCACTGTTTGCTTCGGCCAAGAGCGGAACGGGGGCCGGAGGCTGAAATGCCCGCCGGCGCCCACAACCTGAGGCAGCGTTGCACGGCGACAACACCCTGTGCTTTTATTTCCGGCATTCGAAACCGAAATTCCACGCTGCCGTATTTTGCCCACATGGTCGCGACATGGCTTTTGCGATTACGGGTTGGGATCGTCCCGAAAGCTTGCGCGAAGGGCGGCTTCGTTTAGGAAATTCCCGAACCAAGGACTGGAGCGGGTATGATTCGTCTCATTGGCTATTTCTTCGGCATCGGCACGACGCTGGCCCTTTTGGTCGCGGCGGGCGTGGCGATCTATATCGGCCATTTGTCGAAGGACCTGCCCGATTACGAGGTGCTGGCCAAATACGAGCCGCCGGTGACGACCCGCATCCACGCGTCGGATGGCGCGCTGATGGCCGAATATGCGCGTGAGCGGCGGCTTTATCTGCCGATTCAGGCGATCCCGGATCGAGTCAAGGCGGCCTTCCTGTCGGCCGAGGACAAGAACTTTTACAATCATCCCGGCATCGACGTGACCGGCCTTGGCCGCGCCATTGTCGTCAACCTGCAGAATCTTGGCTCGGGAAAGCGCCAGGTCGGCGCCTCGACCATCACCCAGCAGGTGGCGAAGAACTTCCTGTTGTCTTCAGACCAGACCTACGAGCGCAAGATCAAGGAGATGATCCTCGCCTTCCGCATCGAGCAGGCCTATTCGAAGGATCGCATTCTCGAGCTCTATCTCAACGAGATTTTCTTCGGTTTCGGTGCCTATGGCGTCGCCGGTGCTGCGCTCACCTATTTCGACAAATCGGTGAACGAGCTCACCGTGGCCGAGGCTGCCTATCTTGCCTCTCTGCCGAAGGGGCCGAACAACTATCATCCCTTCAAGCATGCCGATCGCGCCTTGGAGCGCCGCAACTGGGTCATCGACCAGATGGTCGAGAACGGTTACGTCACCCATGAAGAAGGCGAGAAGGCCAAGGCCGAGCCGCTCGGCGTCACGCCGCGCCGCACCGGCAACTATCTCTTCGCCGGGGAATATTTCACCGAGGAAGTGCGTCGCCAGATCATCGCGCGCTACGGCGAGAATGCGCTCTACGAGGGCGGCCTTTCCGTCCGTACCACGCTCGATCCGAAGATGCAGTTGATTGCCCGCAAGGCCATGCAGAACGGTCTCATGAAGTTCGATACGCTGCGCGGCTACCGCGGGCCGGTCACGAGCATCGATGTTTCCGGCGACTGGGGCGTGCCGCTGGGCAGCGTCAAGCGACTGGAGGACGTGCCGGAATGGTCGCTTGCCGTCGTGCTCGATAGCTCGGCCACCGGCCTGTCCATCGGCCTGCAGCCGACGCGCCAGATCTCCGGCGAAATCGTCAAGGACCGCCTCGAAGGCACCGTCAGCAAGGAAGACATGAGCTTCGCCATGCGCCACGTGGTCGACGGCAAAACCGTCAAGGCGAAGTCGCCGGCCGACGTGCTGAAGCCGGGCGACGTGATTTTCGTGCAGAGGAACGACGGCTCGGACAACAGCTACAGCTTGCGCCAGGTTCCCGAAGTGGAAGGCGGCCTGATCGCCATGGATCCGCATACCGGACGCGTCCTGGCCATGGTCGGCGGTTTCTCCTATGCGCAGTCGGAGTTCAACCGGGCGACGCAGGCCATGCGCCAGCCGGGGTCGTCGTTCAAGCCGATCGTCTATTCGGCCGCCCTCGACAATGGCTATACGCCCGCCTCTGTGATCATGGACGGGCCGATCACCATCCAGAGCGGCAACACGACCTGGACGCCCAAGAATTACGACGGAACGGTGGCCGGTCCGGCGACCTTGCGCTCCGGCATCGAGAAATCGCGCAATCTGATGACGGTGCGGCTTGCCAACGACATGGGCATGAAACTGGTCGTGGAGTATGCCGAGCGTTTCGGCGTCTACGACCATCTCGCGCCGTATCTGCCGATGGCGCTGGGTTCCGGCGAGACGACGGTGATGCGCATGGTATCGGCCTATTCGATCATGGCCAATGGCGGCAAGTCGATCAAGCCGTCGCTGATCGACCGCATCCAGGACCGCTACGGCAAGACCGTCTTTAGGCAGGACGAACGCGGCTGCTCAAACTGCAACGCCGCAGAATGGCAGAACCAGCCAGAGCCGGAGTTGGTCGACAATTCCGAGCAGGTGCTCGATCCGATGACCGCCTACCAGATCACATCGATGATGGAGGGCGTCGTTCAACGCGGTACCGGCGCCACCATCAACGAACTCGGCCGTCACATCGCCGGCAAGACCGGAACGACCAATGACGAAAAGGACGCCTGGTTCATCGGCTATACGCCGAACCTCGTTGTCGGCCTTTATATGGGCTACGATCAGCCGAAAGGTCTTGGCAAGGGCGCGACCGGCGGCGGCCTTGCTGCGCCGATCTTCAAGGATTTCATGCGCGTAGCGCTGGACGGCACGCCCAATGTCGACTTCAAGGTTCCCGAAGGCATGAAGCTGATTGCGATCAATCGCAAGACCGGCATGCGGGCCAACGAGGGTGACGCCGGAACCATCATCGAAGCCTTCAAGCCGGGTACCGGTCCCGCCGACAGCTATTGGGTGATCGGCATGGGTGCGGACGGCTCCAACGCCACCGGCGGGGCGCTGTCGCCGCAGGCCAACCAGGCTATCCAGTCGGGCGGCGGCGGGCTCTACTGACAATCGTTACATCCGGTCGGGCCGGCTTGACGATCATGGTCGAGCCGGCCCATCCCGCTTTACAGGGGCCGGTGCTTTACAGGGGACATTGCCGTCCCTATGTATCGCGCCACCAAACCGCCATTCAGCAACAGGACAGAACAGCCAGCCATGCGCGCGGAAACGCAAAATATTGTCGACGAGATCAGGCAGGCGATCACCCTGCTGAGGAGGCATCTTTGACTGGGACCAGGCCATAAAGCGGCTTGAGTACCTGAATGTCCGCGCCGAGGATCCGAGCCTCTGGAACGAGCCGTTGGAAGCGCAAAAGCTGATGCGCGAGCGTCAGGGCCTCGAGGAAGGCATTGCCGCGGTCAAAGGCCTCACCCAGGCTCTGGAAGACAATATCGGCCTGATCGAGCTTGGCGAGGAAGAGGGCGACGAGGGCGTCGTCGCGGAGGCCGAGGCGGCGATCCGCTCGATGCGCGGCGAGGCCAAGGCGCGCCAGATCGAAACGCTGCTGTCGGGCGAGGCGGACGCCAACGATAGCTATCTGGAAGTCCATGCCGGCGCCGGCGGCACCGAAAGCCAGGACTGGGCCTCGATGCTTCTGCGCATGTATACGCGCTGGGCCGAGCGCCGCCGCTTCAAGGTCGAGGTGCTGGAAGTGCATGACGGCGAAGAGGCCGGCATCAAGTCAGCCACGCTGCTGATCAAGGGCCACAACGCCTATGGCTGGCTGAAGACGGAATCCGGCGTGCATCGTCTCGTGCGTATTTCGCCCTATGACAGCAATGCGCGCCGCCACACCTCCTTCGCCAGCGTCTGGGTCTATCCCGTCATCGACGATACGATCGACATCGACGTTTCCGAATCTGACGTCCGTATCGACACGTATCGTTCTTCGGGATCGGGCGGCCAGCATGTCAACACCACCGATTCGGCGGTCCGCATCACCCATCTCGCCACCGGCATCGCGGTTGCCTGCCAGGCGGAGCGCTCCCAGCACAAGAACAAGGCCAAGGCCTGGGAAATGCTGCGCTCGCGGCTTTACGAGGAAGAGCTGAAGAAACGCGAAGCGGTGGCGAACGCCACCGAAGCGTCGAAGAGCGATATTGGCTGGGGCCACCAGATACGGTCCTACGTGCTGCAGCCCTATCAGCTGGTGAAAGATCTGCGCACCGGCGTCGAGAGCACCAGCCCGTCGAGCGTGCTCGACGGCGACCTCGACGATTTCATGGAGGCCTCGCTGTCGCAGCGCATCGAGGGTGGCGCCGGAGAAACGGTGGCCGACATCGACTGAAGGCGGGCACCAACCCGGCAATTTCAATCCATCACGCGAGAGTTACGGCCACGGCGCGAGAGTGACGAGTTCTCAGCTTGAACTTACCTGTCGTTCTACAACTTTGTTTTTCATCAGAATTTCCAAAATCGATTTCCGCTTTTGACGCGAATGCTTCGAGCCTGCCGGTGCCGAGCCCGGAACCACTGCGAGCCGAATTCCGTTATTGGCAACCCTCGCTGCCGGGGGTGATCGTACCAGTCTCGTCAACCCGGCCGGCAGGCTGGTTCCGGCCGCAGAGGTCGGCGTTCGGTTTGCGACAGCAATTCCTTGCGCCGACCAAGGAATCAGCCCAGCATCCAAGCGCTGGGGAGGAAAAAAGCATTTATGGCCGGGCGCGGCGTATCTGCGACCTGACGATCCGGCCACTGGGAAGACACGTTCCGGGAACGGGCAAGCGAGATGCTTGACAACCGTTGATAGGAACTGCGCCCATGCCTGCTCTTACAACCAGACCGGCCCATGCCGTTCACACGGCGCGCCGATTTCTGAATTCCCTTGTCGCGGCAGTGGTTTTGATAGCTGCCGCGATGCCATTCGCGGCGCCTGCTCTGGCGCATGATGCCAAGCCGACCGCGGCGATGCCGCAAGGCTGGAGCTATCCGTTCTCCTGCTGCTCGGGCTATGACTGCCGCGAGGTTGCGCCGATATCTATCGGCGAGCGCCCCGAAGGCTATGTCATCAAGGGGACAGGCGAAGTCGTGGCCTATAGCGACAAGCGCATCAAGAATTCGCCCGACGGCGCATATCACTGGTGCTCGGTCGCCGGCGCCAATGACGGAAAGACCATCTGTCTGTTCGTGCCGCCATCGTCCTATTGATGCATGTCGCCCCCAAAAGCTTGCCCTTGGGCTTGACCCGAGGGTGTGCAGGGTTTTTGGGATCGACACGCCCTCGATTGGGTTACAACACTTTTGAAACTGCGCATTGCAGACGACAGATCTGCTGACGGAGAGTTGTCAGGAGCGTTTCTTTATGGTGCCTTGCCGTAGGGGCGGCGGGCATTGTGAGGGACTAATCCATGACCATCAAGGCAAGCTGCCACTGCAAGGCGACGACGTTCGAGGTTTCGCAAGCGCCGCAGACGGTGACGCGATGCACCTGTTCCTTCTGTTCGAAACGCGGGTCGTTGTGGGCCTATTACACGCCATCGCAATTCAGACTTACCAGCCCGCCGGAGAATGTTTCGTTCTACCGATGGGGATCGAAAACCATAAAACACGGTTTTTGCGCCACCTGCGGCTGCGGCACCTTCACCGAAACGCCGGACTGGTCGACGGGCGAGCCGAATTTCGACAATCCGAAGATCAGCGTGAATTCGCGGCTGTTCGACCATTTCGATCTCGACAAGGTCGAAGTGGTGGTCATCGACGGCAAGAACCTCTGGTAGACGGTCGAATTGCGGTGGTCGCGCGAGCCGCTGGCAGCCGGGTGGAATGAGCCGGGGAAAGCCGCCGCAGCGGCTTTTGCTGGTCCGCTTTTCGCCGCATTTCATGTTACAAGTCGCTGGAAGGGCTGATGCGGTGCGCCATTGCGCGGCCGTGGTATGGAGAGGGACCACCATATGAAAAAGATTGTGCTCGCCGTCGTGGCGACGGCTGTGCTCGTGAGCGCATGCACCACCGATCCCTACACCGGGGAGCAGAAGGTTTCCAACACCGCTGCCGGCGCCGGTCTGGGAGCGTTGGCTGGTGCCGGGCTCGGCATGCTTGCCGGCGGCAACGACCGCCGCAACGCGCTGATCGGCGCCGGCATCGGTGCGCTTGCCGGCGGCGCCATCGGCGCCACCATGGACCAGAACGAGGCCGAACTGCGCCGGCAGCTTGAGGGCACCGGCGTCAGCGTCACCCGCACCGGCGACCAGATCATCCTCAACATGCCGTCCGACATCACTTTCAACGTCGACCAGGATGCGGTGAAGGCTGGGTTCTATCCGGTGCTGAATTCGGTTGCCCTTGTGCTGAAAAAGTTCCGGCAGACCACCGTCGACGTGTTCGGCCACACCGACTCGACCGGCGGCGACGAGCACAATTTCGACCTGTCGCAGCGCCGCGCCCTGGCGGTCGCCAACTATCTGTCCGGGCAGGGCGTCGATTCCCGCCGCTTCGCCGTCACCGGCTTCGGCAAGACGCGTCCGATCGCCTCCAACGCGACCGCTGCCGGCCGGGCTCAGAACCGCCGCGTCGAGATCCAGCTGTCGCCGCTCACCTGAGGCAAGCGCATGAACCGAGAGCGGCTCCGTACGGGGCCGCTCTAATGGTTATGCCGGACCGCCGGCCGCCGGCGCGCTGCGTTTGTGATATCAGGACCGGGCCGGCTGATCGACAATCGCGGCAACGATCCGGCGCACGATCGGAAGCACAATCAGCAGGCTGGGAAACGCAACAAGCCATGAAGCGCCCCATGCATAGCTCCAGGCCGCAATAAACCCGTCCGTCCAGCCTGCGCCGATTGCCGTCGAAACCGCCGAGACAATCGAGGACATCAGAATCGAAAGAACCAACGGCATCACCACCGCGCCGTAGGAGGGCGGCAGCTTTCTCAATTTGAAGGCTCGGTCCGGTGATGCTTGCATCGAAATCTCCTAATCAGAAAGTGTGCGTAAGCGTTATTGTGAGGACGATCAGGCGGCATGTGCCACCGGCAGCGCCAATTCCCGAATGAAGCTTCGCAGCGAACGCGGCTCGCGGCCAAGCGCGGCGCGCAACGCCAGGCTGTTCCCGCCGAGGCCGTATTTGGCGTAGTGGCTGTGTACTTTGGCCAGCATCTGCAACTGCCGGTCGGTATAGGGAAGGCGGGCTTTCGCCGCCCAGTCCTGAAATGTCGGCTCGCCTGCTGAAACCGGCCGGCCAAGCGCCTCGCTCATCATGGCAACGACCTCTTCGCGGCTGTGCATACCGTCGGCGCATAGCTCGAGGGTCGCATAGGACAAACGCGTTTCGGTCAGTGCGATCGCTGCCACTTCAGCCACGTCGCGATAGTCGACGCGGGCCAGCTTCGCCGTCTTTGGAAACGGCTCGGCGAAAACGCCATGCTCGACGATGGACGGCCAGGCCGCCGCGATATTTTGCATGAAATTGGCCGGGTGCAGAATGGTGTATTCCATGTTCGTCGAATAGAGGGCGGCTTCGACCGGTACCTTGCTTGCGTGGTTCTCCAGCCTCGTGTTGGTGGGCTGGATCACCGATGAGAAGACGAATTTCCGAACGCCTGCACGCGCCGCTGCCTCAACCATGGCAACCCCCATGGCGGCTTCGTCGGGAGCAAAGGCCGGTCCGATGTGGAAGACACCGTCGACACCTTCGACGGCCTGTTCAACGCTTTGATGGTTGCGCAGATCCCCGATCGCGATCTCGGTTGCGCCGGCTTTCCGGGCTTTTTCGGCAGCCGCGGCGTCACGAACAAGCGCTCTAACCCTGGCATTGCGGCGGGCGAGTTCAGGCACCACCAAACCGGCAACGCGGCCTGCGGCGCCTACGACCAGGACGGTTGGACTGGGTGTTCGCATGACGATCTCCTTCCCTCGAGTCTGCCTTTCGGCCTGTGCAGGGAAGATAAAATCTAGCGAACTGCGTTACAATTGATCGATGTGGCGATAGTTTATCCCGATTTTCGGGAGAAATACGCGATGAGCCGGATAGATGATTTCGAAGCCTTCATTGCCATTGTCGAGCATGGCAGCCTGACGGCTGCCGCACGCCGGCTGAACCGCTCACTGCAGTCGGTCAGTCGGTCTTTGGCGACATTGGAGGAATCCATCGGGGTCGAGCTTCTGCACAGGACGACGCGCCGCTCGACGCCGAGCGAAGCCGGTGCGGCCTTTTTCCAACGCATCAAGCCCGCCATCGGGGAAATAAACGAAGCCAGGCTTCAGGCGGCCAACCGACGATCCGAGCCGTCCGGCATCCTGCGTGTGAGTGCCCCGGTTCTGTTCGGCCCGGATTTCCTGATGCCGGTCATCGCCGACTATATGCGGACATATCCCCAGGTTGAGGTTGACCTCCAGCTTTCCGATGAATTTGTCGATCTGGATGCCGTGGGTCTCGATCTGGCGGTCCGGATCGGCGATTTGCCGGATTCCAGTCTACGGGCGAAGCGGCTGGGGGCGCTGCGGCGCGTCGTGTTCGGCGCACCTGCCTACTTTCGACAACACGGCCGACCGGCCCATCCGCTTGAATTGCGTGAGCATGAATGCATCGTACGAACCGTTGACGGCCGCCCGGGCGAATGGATGTTTCAGATTGAAGGCAAGCCCCGGCCGGTGAAGGTCGCGGGTACCTTCCGGTCGAATTTGATGATATCGATCTATGCAGCCGCGGTTCACGGCTTGGGTTTGGGCTACTCCCCGCTTTGGCAGGTAAAACACCTGGTGGACGATGGCCGCCTGGAGCTGGTTCTGACCGAATTCGAGCCGGTGCCGGTGCCGATACATGCCGTGTGGCCGGAAGGCAGGTCGTCCTCGGCCAAAGTACGCGCTTTTCTGGACCTGTTGGCATCTCGCCTGGAACTCAGGAACCTTTAGGGCCCAAACCAAACTGAGCGCCGATCTTACCTCATCGATATCAAGTTCGTGATCAGAACTGCCTTGACGGCGTCGGGTGCTGGTTGATGGACCTCCAAATGTCCGATGTCGTTCAGCTGATCGATCGTCAAATCTGCCAGTGCCCTGCGTCTTACGGCGGTCCGCCGCCATCTCGTGAAGACAGCGATCATCATTGCTGCGCTTTTCAAGCCAGACCCAAGCAAGCGTTTGGACATGCCGCGGGCGGCGCGAGTTTCCGTGTGAGCCATTGTTTTGGTCTCCCATTTCGAGTTTGCGGATGGGAGCGTGCCACGCAGGCGTTTTCGGGCTGTTCGGCTGTGTGTGAACAATTGGGAGGAGTCCGACGATCCGCCGTTAAATCGGTGTTAAATCGATCCACCGAGATGCTATTCTGTCGCCGCGGTCAAAGTCTGGAGACGATTTGTGCGCATCCGGTTGCTTGGTGGCCTGGAGGTTACTTCCCCGGAGCGCCGGCCCGTCCGGTTCGCCACACGCAAGACTTCGCTTCTTTTTGCTGCTCTGGTTCTCGCAGGCCGCCGCGGCCATCGTCGCGAGCAGCTTTCCGAAGCCTTTTGGCCGGGGCGAAGCAATGGGCAGGCCCGCAATAGTTTGCGTCAGGCGCTGGTCGACATCAGGCGCACGTTCCCCGCCAGCTCGGATGCCACCGTCTACATCGATGGGGATCAGGAAACCATCGCGCTTATTGCCGGTCCGGATGAGGCGGACATCTCGATCTTCGACCGGAAGCTGGAGGAGGGCCGGACCACTGATCTCGCCTTCGCCGCCGATCTGTACCGCGGTGAGCTGCTTGCCGGGCAAGCCATTCCTGACGAACTGGACGAGTGGTTTAGACCTTATCTGAGCAAGTATCAGCGCAAAGCGCTGCAGTTGGTCGATCGGCTGAGCCTGGCGCTGCCCGCACCCGGCTCAGCGGAAGAGACGGCCTGCGAAGGGCTCGCGGAGAGATTGCTCGCCCCGGATCCGACGGCGGAGGCGGCCCATCGGGCGCTGATCCGCATCCACGCTCATCGAGGTCACGAAAACGCCGCCTTACGCCAGTTCGAGCTGTGTCGGGCAGCTTTGAAAAAACATCTGGATGCAGAGCCTGAGGAGCAGACAAGCTCGCTGGCGGCTTCTCTGCAGTCCCGTGAACGACCTGAACGTCCGCGGCCGGAGCCAAGCTCCGGCGTCGCATCACTGGCGCAGGTTCTGGCGGCCCCGACGAGGCGCGACGACCACCCATCGATAGCGGTGCTGCCGTTTCAGAATCTAAGCGGTGATATGGAGCAGGAATATTTTGCCGACGGTATGGTGGAAGACATTGTCACGGCCTTGGCTCACTTTCGTCACCTGTTCGTAGTCGCACGGAATTCGAGCTTCACCTACAGGGGACGGTCCGTAGACATAGAGCAGGTCGGGCGTGAGCTGGGCGTGCGCTATGTGGTCGAGGGAAGTGTTCGCCGGGCTGGCGACCGCCTGCGCATCGCCGGGCAGCTCATCGACACCTCGACAGGGGCCTATCTCTGGGCCGACCGTTTTGACGGAGCGCTCGCCGAAGTCTTCGATCTGCAGGACCAGGTCGCCTCGAGCATTGTCGGCGCAATCACACCGAAAATGGAGGAGGCTGAGATCGAGCGTGCCAAACGCAAACCGACTGAAAGCCTCGACGCCTATGACTACTATCTCCGCGGGCTGGCGGCCTTTGACCGGACGATCACTAGTAGGTCGGCCATTGACGATGCCTTGCGCCTCTTCATGAAGGCGATCGACGGTGACCCGGAGTTTGCCGCAGCCTATGCGCGGGCGGCGCGGTGCTATGCTACCCGAAAAAGCAACGGCTGGATGGTCGACCGCGCGAAAGAGAATGCCGAGGCTACTCGACTGGCCAGGAGAGCGGTCGAACTCGGAAGGGACGATGCGATTGCGCTTTCCTTCGGTGGATACGTGCTCGGCTACGTAGGTGGCGACCTTGACGACAGTGCGGCTTGCATCGATCGCGCGCTCGTTCTCAACCCGAATCTAGCGGCCGCGTGGGGCCTAAGCAGCTGGGTCAGGGCTTGCTTTGGCGAGCCAGGCAAGGCCGTCGAGCACGCCGCGCTTGCCATGCGCCTAAGCCCATTGGATCCACGCCTGTTCGCTTGGCAATTCAACACCGGGCTCGCTCATTTTTGTGCCGGCCACTACGATGACGCCGCCACTTGGGCGGGAAAGTCGCTGCGGTACCAACCGAACTACGTGAGCGCGATGCGTGTAGTGGCGGCGAGTCATGCCCTTGCGGGCGCCTGTCGGAAGCGCAGCAGATGATGGCCCGGGTCTGCGAGCTCGATCCCTCGCTGCGGCTTTCGAATCTTGCCGAGGTGCTGCCGCCGTTTTATCGACCGGACGATCGCAGCAGGTACATCGAAGGCCTTCGCAAGGCGGGCCTGCCGGACTAACGCCATCTCAGCGTGAGGCGAGGCCGTCTTATGCCGGCTTCGTGCTTCGCGCGTCGGCGGGACGCGCGAGCGCTGTGGTATCAGACCTTGGCGACGATCCGCATGAAGGCCGGCATGTCGTCGCCGAAGCCCACGGTCGCGTCATTGTCTTCCTGGCGCTGACGGGCAGGGCGCTCGCGCTGTGGCCTGGTATCGCCGCGTTCCGGCGCGCGCCGTTCGTTGCGATCGGGCGAAGCGTTCCGTTCAGGTGAAGCTTGGCGCTCGCTGTTTTCCGAGCGGATCGCCTCTTTGCGGGTACGCCGCTCGCCGATGTCGGCGACCGCGGCTTCGGCCACGACCGGCTGTTCCTCGCCCACCGCTTCCGGCGTAGCTTCCTCGCCACGTTTGGCGTGGCGCTCGCGCGGCCTGCGCTCCTTGGTGTCGTCCTTGCGCCCGGCGCGGCGTGGCGCACCACGGCCACGGCGGGGGGCCTCATCCTCGCCGCCTTCGCTGACGACGACCGTCGACAGGTCGCCGTCATGCCACTCGATCTTGGTGCCGATCAGCCGTTCGATGGCGTCGATGTATTTGGTGTCCGATTTGGTCGCGATGGTGAAGGATTTGCCGGAGCGTCCGGCGCGGCCGGTACGGCCGATGCGGTGGACATAATCCTCGGCGTGGATCGGCACGTCGTAGTTGAAGACATGGCTGACGTCGGGAATGTCGAGGCCGCGCGCCGCGACGTCCGAAGCAACGAGATAGCGCAGCTTGCCGTCACGGAAATTGGCCAGCATCTGCATGCGCGCGCGCTGGTCCATGTCGCCGTGCAGGGCGCCGGCGTCGAAATCATATTTCAGCAGCGAGCGGAACAGCTCCGACACCTCGACCTTGCGGTTGCAGAAGATGATGGCGTTCTTCAGCTCGGCATCCTCGGCCTTCATCAGATTGCGCAGCGTCTCGCGCTTGTCCCAAGGCTTTGGCCCGGATTTCACCAGCCGCTGGATGATGTTGGTGGCGGCCGATGCAGCCTTCGACACTTCGACGCGCACCGGCGCGTGCAGGAACTTCTCGGTGAGCTTGGTGATCTCCGGCGGCATCGTCGCTGAGAAGAACAGCGTCTGCCTGGTGAACGGGATCATCTCGCAGATGCGCTCGATGTCGGGGATGAAGCCCATGTCGAGCATGCGGTCGGCCTCGTCGATGACGAGGATCTCGACGCCATTGAGCAGGAGCTTGCCGCGCTCGCGATGGTCGAGCAGGCGGCCGGGAGTCGCGATCAGCACGTCGGCGCCGCGCTCGAGCTTCTTGTCCTGCTCGTCGAAGGACACGCCGCCGATCAGCAGCGCGATGTTGAGCTTGTGGTTCTTGCCGTATTTGACGAAGTTTTCCTCGACCTGCGCGGCTAGCTCGCGCGTCGGCTCGAGGATCAGCGTACGCGGCATGCGGGCGCGGGCGCGGCCCTTTTCCAGCCGGGTGAGCATCGGCAGGACGAAGGACGCCGTCTTGCCGGTGCCGGTCTGGGCAATGCCCAGCACGTCCTTGCCGAGCAAGGCGTGCGGGATAGCACCAGCCTGGATCGGCGTCGGCTCGGTGTAGCCGGCATCGGTAACTGCGGAAAGGACCTTCGGCGACAGGCCGAGGTCTGCGAAGGTCAACGCTTCTTGAGCGATCTGGGTGTCTGAGGACAAGTTTGGCTGTCTTTGGCTGGTTCGGGGGCGCAACATAGGCAGTCGCGGCAAGCGCCGCGCGCCTGCAAGATTGGTATTGCAGGTAGGCGCAAGCCTACGATTTGTCAACACAAACGGGCGGCATTGGCGCGATTGTGAAGTCGTAACCTTAATCGCGATGCTTAATTTGCGCAGTGGCTGCTGCGCCGGCTCAGTAGCGGAACTGTTCGGCGAGAATGCGCTCGTTCCACGAATGGTTGGGATCGAACAGCAGCGTCGCCGTCGCCGTCGGCGATTCCCTCACCGTGACCGTCGTCACCGCCTTGACCTCGGTGTGGTCGGCGGCGGCATTCACCGGCCGCTTTTCCGGCTCCAGAATGTCGAAACGCACGATCGCCTTGTTGGACAGCAGCGCGCCGCGCCAGCGGCGCGGACGAAACGGGCTGACCGGGGTCAGTGCCAGCAGCGGAGCGTCGAGCGGCAGGATCGGCCCGTGCGCCGACAGATTATACGCGGTCGAGCCGGCCGGCGTCGCAATCATCACGCCGTCGCAGTGCAATTCCTCCAGCCGCTCTTGCCCATCCACGGTGATGCGGATCTTGGCCGTCTGGTAGGATTGGCGCCAAAGCGCGACCTCGTTGATCGCCAGCGCCGAAATCGTCTCACCCTCCGCCGTCACCGCCTGCATCTCCAGCGGACGGATCGTTTCGGCGACCGCAGCCGCGATGCGCCCGGTCAAGCCGCTGGCGCGGTATTCGTTCATCAGGAAACCGATGGTGCCACGGTTCATGCCGTAGACCCTCTTTCCCGTGCTCATCGTCTCGCGCAGGGTCTGTAGCAGAAAGCCGTCGCCACCGAGCGCCACGACGATTCCGGCATCCTCGACGGATGCCTGGCCGTAGCGTGCCGAAAGGCTTTCCAGCGCTGCATTGGCGTCGGCTGTACCGGATGAGACGAAGGCGAAACGGCTGGCGGTTTTGCTCATGGCTCTCAACGACAACCGATTGGCAACGACCGATTGGTGGCGACCGGTTGCGGGGTCGCGCCAGCGCCGGGTTAGCATGGGCGGGCATTTCTGCAAAGGGAGGGAGGTGTCTTGAGATGGCGGCCAAACAGGCGCGCTCGCGCATCATGTCGGGGGACAAAATGATGTGATGGTTAAGACCTGCCTTAAACTCTCGTAAAGCCGTATCGATCATGTTAGCCGGCAGTGGATGGGCGGCGTGGGGCTAACCAGTCGAGGCCGATCTATTGCCGCTGGCACGCTTGATTATCGTCTTCCTGATGCTGGCAAGTTTTGCCCTGGCTTTCGCGGAACTGGTGCGTCAGTCGGAGGAAAAGAGTTTTAGACCCGAGCCCACGGCCTCACGCTGCGGCGACGCGGCGGGCACACCCTGCCCGCAAAGGGCGCTTTGACGCTACAACGCTAGTCCCTATCGGGCGAGCAGATGGCAGCCGGCCTGGCGCTTCTGCGCGAGATACTCGTCGACAAGCTGGCGATAGCGGATTTTGCCGAAGCTCGGGAAATGGCCGCCATGCACGACCGAGACATCGAGATCGCGCATGCGCAGCAGCGTTTCGACATAGTCGTCGATATCGGAGTGATAGACATCGTCGATCAGCGGGCCGTCATAGATGATGTCGCCGGAAAACAGGATGCCCGTCCTGTTTTCGTAGAGCGCAATGCCGCCGGGTGAATGGCCGGGCGTATGGATGACCTCGAAGGTACGGTCGCCAAGATCGACGATGTCGCCTTGTTCGAGCAACCGGCCGGCTGGTGCGGGTAGGATCCGGTAGCGATTCGTGTCCCAGCCTTGCGGCATGCCGTCGAACATCTCCTCGGTGGCATAGCGGTCGGCAACCGTCCATTCGTTGCGCGGGTCGGCGAGGATCTCGGCCTCGGCCGGGTGCACGCAGCGGTCGGGAAATTCGTGATGGCAGCCGATATGGTCGAAATGCGTGTGGCTAGCCACGCAGGTGAGCTTGCGTTCCGTGACCAGCGGTACGTGGCGGCGCAGGCTGAAATGGCCGAGGCCCGTGTCAAACAGCAGGTCGCGGTCGCGGCCCCGCACATGCCAGATGTTGCAGCGGAAGAACGGCTTGATCCACGGCTCGTGGATCAGCGTCACGCCATCGCCCATGCGGATGCTTTCGTACCAGTGGCCGGCGTCGATGATTGGAAGCGTGCTCATGTTCAGTCCGCAAGCAGGATGACGTCGCCAGCATCGCACGATACGGCGACAACGTCGCCCGGCTGGACGGCCGATGCGGAGGGGACCTTGGCGATGAAGTGCAACGCCGGGTCGGTCGTGGAGGTTCCCAGCACGCGCTTGAAGCTACCCTGGAAGACGACGTCGCTGACCTTGGCCATGCCAAGCGCTACAGGGCCGCTGGCAGCGCCGAGGACAAGATGCTCAGGCCGGACGGCCAGCGCAACCGTCGAGCCGGCCGGCAATGTGCCAGCCAGCGAGAGCGACCCAAGCTTCGTGGTGACGGTGATTTTGCCGCTCTTCGCCTCGGTCACTGTTCCGGAAATCAGCGTGCTTTCGCCCATGAAGGTCGCGGAAAAGCGCGTCGCCGGCCGTGCATAGACGCGCTCTGGTGGCCCTTCATCCTCGATGCGCCCGTCATTCATCACCACGCAATGGTCGGCCAGCGCCATCGCCTCTTCCTGGTCGTGGGTGACGTGGATGAAGGCGGTGCCGACACGCTTCTGGATCGCCTTCAACTCGTCCTGCATCTGCCGGCGCAATTTGAGGTCGAGCGCACCGAGCGGCTCGTCGAGCAGGAGCACCGCCGGCTCGACCACCAGGGCGCGCGCCAGTGCCACGCGCTGCCGCTGCCCGCCGGAAAGCTGGTGCGGCTTCTTGTCGAAGGCGGTGGCGAGGCCAACCAGCGCCAGCGCCTCGCGCGCCCTTGCTGCCCGGGTTGCGCCATTGACACCCTGCATGCGCAGGCCGAAGCCGACATTGCTGCCGACGCTCATATGTGGGAACAGCGCATAGTCCTGGAACACGGTCGTCGTCGGCCGCTTCGCCGGTGGTACTGCGGTGCAGTCCTCGCCGCGGATCAGCACCTTGCCTTCGCTCGGCATGACGAAGCCGCCGAGAATGGACAAAAGCGTCGTCTTGCCGGAGCCGGACGGCCCAAGCAGGATCGTGTAGCTGCCCGGCTCGATCGTCAGCGAGACGTTCTTCAGCACCGTGTGCTGGCCGAAGCGATGCGAGACAGAGCTTATATCGACCAGTGGCGCCGTCATGCCGGCTTCCTCCGCAACAGCATCAGTTCGAACAATACCACCAACACGATGGAGACGGCGAAGACCAGCGAGCCGACGGCGTTGGTCTTGGGATTGAGACCGGAGCGCAGCAGGTTCCAGATCTCGACAGGCAGCGTCGTGTCGAAGCGCGTCAACAGGAACGAGATGACGAATTCGTCCCAGGAGAAGGTCATCGACAGGAAGAAACCGGCGAAGATCGCCGGCGCCATCACAGGCACGGTGATCAGCAGCAGCACCTTCCATTCGGGCGCGCCGAGGTCGCGCGCGGCGCGCTCGATATTGATCTGGTGGTCGCCCATCTGACTGTAGACGATGGCAAAGCACAGCGGCAGGTTGATCACGACATGGCCGATGCCGGCGGCAAGAAGCGACTTCGGCACGCCGGCCCAGTTGAACAGCACCAGCAGCCCCATGCCGATGATGAGATAGCTGACGGTCAGTGGCAGCGTGATCAGTCCACGCATCAGGCCCGAGCCCGGCAAGGCGAAGCGTGCAAAACCCCAGGCCGAGAGAAAGCCGAGCGTGACGGCGACAGCCGAAGAGAGGACGGCAACCAGCAGCGAGTTGACCAGCGCCGAGGTGAGCCGCGTATCGGCGAGCACGGCCTCGTACCAGCGCAGCGACGGCCCGGTGAAGGGCGGGATCGGAAACGACGTCGCCTGCAGCGAAAACAGTATCAGCACAACCACCGGCAGGAAGATGAAGCCGTAGATGGCGATGGCGTAAAGGCCGGAGACGAGGCGGATGAGAGCGCGCATGGTCAAGCCCGCTCGATCTTCAGCCAGCGGGCGCAGGCGAGATAGGCGATGGTGACGACCGCCATCAGGATGATCGACAGCGCCGAGGCGAGCGGAAAGTCGCCGCGCCGGCCGATCTGCATCATGACGAGCTGCGGCATCAACAGCTCATTGTTGCCGCCGAGGATCTGCGGTGTGATGTAGTCGCCGATGCACAGCACAAAGGTGAGGAAGGCGCCGACCATGATGCCAGGCAGCGTCAGCGGCAGAACGACATGCAGGAATGTCCGGATCGGCCCGGCGCCAAGGTCGGCTGCGGCCTTGCGGTAGCTGGGGCTGAGCTGCTTCAGATTGGCGAAGATCGTCAGCGTCAACAGCATGACGAAGAAATGCACGAAGCCGGTGACGGTCGCTAGCCGCGTATTGGCAAGCTGCAGCGGTTCGCTGAACAGCCCGGAGCCGGTCAACGCGCGGTTGACGACGCCGTTCTGCGCCAGCACCAGCAGCCACGAATAGGAACGCACGACATAGGAGGTCCAGAACGGCAGCACCGCCAGCATCAGCGCCAGCCGCTGCCAGCGCTCCGGCACCTGCTCGGCCAGGATCCAGGCGAAGGGATAGGCAAGCAGCACCGAGATCACGGTGACGATGGCCGTGACCTGCAGCGAATTCACCATCGCCTGCCAGTAGGATGGATTGGCAAAAAACTGGCTGTAGTTGGATAGCGTGAAGCCGCCGCCTTCATGCGCCGTCAGGCTGGATACCGCCATGGCGACGAAGGGCAGCACGAAGAACAGCAGCGTCCAGCCGAGCGCCGGCGTGACCAGCGCCCAGGGTAGGGCACGCCCGCTGCTGGCGGAGTTCACGACCGGCAGCCGGTCATTGCGCCTGCAGCATTTCGGTCCAGACGTCCTGCATCTTCTTGTCGAGATCGGCATTCGGCGCCGGATAGGATTGCGCGCGGGCGAGGAATTCCTCCTGCTCGTCGAAGCGCAGGATCTTCTTCTGCTCGTCGCTCAGCGCCGCCTTGGTGTTGGCCGGCATGCCCCAATAGCAGGACGAGGTGGCGAGCCGCGCCTGGCCTTCGGGGCTCATAATGTACTGGATGAATTTAAGTGCCAGGTTCTTGTTCTTGGAATCCTTGAACATTGCCAGCGACTGCGACCACAGCACGGCGCCTTCCTTCGGGATCGAGAAGTCGAGCGCCGGGTTTTCCTTGGCCAGCCCCGCCGTCACCCATTCGCCACCTCCGACCAGTATGTCGACCTCGCCGGTCGCCAGCGCTGTCTGGCTGGCGGTCACTTCGCCGACCAGCTTGGCATTGGCCTTCATTTTGAGCAGCTGTTCCTTGATGGCGGGAAGGTCGGCTTCGGTCAGTTCCGCCGTCTTCTTGCCGATCGCCAGGGCGGCCATGCCGATGACCGGCAGGTAATAGTCGTAGATGGCGATCTTGCCTTTGTATTTATCGCCGGTCAGCGCCGCCATCGACTGCATGTCGGCCGGGTCGACTTTGGTCTTGTTGTAGCCGATCGTGTTGTACCCGAACTTTTCGGTGATGCCGTAGCGCTTGCCGTCGACCACGGTGGAGCTATCCATCTTCACCTGCGGAAACAGGTCGGCCAGCGGCAGCTTGTCTTCCGGCAGTGGCTCGAACAGGCCTTTTTCGACGCCGCGCGGTATGTCGATGCTGTCGATCACCATCACGTCCCAATCGCCGGGCTGCGATTGTTCGACGATCGCCAGGCCAGCGCCGGTGCCTTCGAACTCCTTGACATTGACCCTGACGCCGTTGGCCTCCTCGAAAGGCTGCAACAGCGCCGGATCGGCGTGATCGCACCAGATCAGCGCGTTGAGGTCCTGCGCCTGAGCGAGGCTGCCCGTCGCCAGCAGCAGTGCCGCCGCGGCACATGCGCTGTGGAGATGGCTCTTCAGAACCGAAATCGTATTCCTGGTAGTTGGATTGGGGGTCTTTGGATTGATGGACATCGAGTGTTCTCCCTTGCCTTTTTTGGCTTGTGGCAAAAAATTGAACCAATTCTAAAATTGAGTCAATTCTGTTTTTGTGGCAAACAGCCGCTATGAGCGGATTGCGGGCAAGGCAGAAGGCGGATCGGCACCGCCGCATCATCGAGGCGGCGGCGGCGCTTTTCCGCGATGCCGGTTATGAAGGCGCCAAGATCGAGACGATTGCCGCGCAGGCTGAAGTCTCGGTCGGCACGATCTACAATTATTACCAGAACAAGGGCGACATCCTCGGCGCCATCGTTTCGATGGAGGTCAACGAAGTGCTCAATGCCGGGCGCGGCGTGGTGGCCAACCCGCCGGCCAATGTCGGCGACGCGCTGGACACACTGCTCGGCATCTATATCGAGCATTCGCTGCATTATCTCAGCAAGGAGATGTGGCGACAGGCGATGGCGATCTCGACGCAACTGCCGGACAGCCCGTTCGGCCAGGCCTATACCGCGCTCGACCGGGCACTGACCGAGCAGATCCGTGCGCTGATCGCCCGCCTGCAGGCGCTCGGCCTGGTGCGCCGCGACATCGATGGACACGCCTTGGGCGAACTGGTGTTCAACAACATGAACATGATGTTCATCGAGTTCGTGAAGCGCGACGGGGCGAGGATGGCCGAACTGCGCACTGCGATACGGCGGCAGAATAGGATATTGGTGGCGGCGATTGGGGTTTGACTGCAGTCACCCAGCCGAAAGACCTGCCCGAGCGAGGGCTTCGGGCGCCGGCGTGACGTGCCCGTGCGGCTTGCAATAGCCGGGGTCGATCGCGCGATAGCCGAGCAGATGGCCGAGTGGCGCCAGGATCCCCAGCGCCACTCGCTGAATCGCAGGTGGCGGGTGCGTGAAGACGATAACGTCGGCAAATTCCCTGGCGATGACCGCCGCCTGAAGCGGCGAAGGCCTGCCTTTTTTGTCCACCTTGCCGGCATTGGCCAGGCCGAAGAGCATGCCAATCAGCAGCTCGAAACGGTTCGGGTCGATATCGTCCGCACCCGGCGCCCGGTCGACTTCGACCAGGACATGCGCTTCTTCGGTTTTGCTGCTGTTCCACCAATCATGTGCGACGCCTGCTTCGATCGCGGCGGATTGGCCAGGCCCCAGAGACAAAGTCTTCCCGGCGATGCAAGCATCGAGCCGGCCGCCGAGGACGGTAAACCGTTCCGTCAGGTTCGGGTGGAAGTGCTCGCCCACCACTGCGGCTCCCGGCCGAGCGGTCAGATGGGCGATGCCTGGCCCATCTCCGCGGTCTTCCGTGCCACGCAGGATGACAGCATATTCGCCGGTCACCTTGTTCTCGTAGACATCTCCACAGCGTGACATGGATCAGCTCGTGGGTTCATAGCATCAGCGCCGCCAACTATACGGTTGAAGGCATGGTGCTTCAACGCCTACAGGCGCCGACGTTCTGTTAACACAGGCGCGACGCCCTACCGAACATGCTTTGGAGGCCGCGCTCGCGGAAACGGCACGACCGTCAGCGGCGCCTTGCGGAATTCTGCGATGGCTATTTCTTCAATCAGCGCGTCGAGGGCCTCGTTGACGCGCCGGCTCGTTTCATCCGCGCCGCAGAGGCGGTTTTGTGCGCACTCCAAAAGCTCGCGCGCCGCGGCGAAATCGCTTCGCATGACAACACCCTTTGGTTTTTGGCCCGCCGCACCGACATTGTCGGCGCGCTTAATTGAGCGAGTGCTAATATACACAGGAGCAATTTAATCGAATGGTACGAGATGGCCGAGGCCGGGAGAGCGGGCCGAAATGACGGCTCTGCAACGGCGAAGACACGCCCGGGCTCAGCGTTTCCAGATATGAGATGCTAGCTCGTTGTCTGGCGACAGATTTTGCCAGCAATTTCACGGAAGTTTCTGGTGACCCGACGAGGACGGTCCCGACACGTACGCCCCTAGTACGATCTTGGGCGGCTTAGATATTCTCTGGCGGCGGCAATCTGGCGTCGATGCTCGCGGAGGAAAGCCGCGCCGAAACAAATCGCAAAGGCCAGTACGGAAAGGCTTGTCGTTGCTCTTGATGCTGGATCGGGATCGGGACTTATCAGGAAACGGAAACCAAGCGCGAAGGCGAAGACGATAAGGCCGCCAAACATACCGTTGATGAAGGGGGCGGTCGTGCGTTTCTGCTCCAACGAAGACTCCTAGGTTTTCCGCTAGGGAACTATGGTTTCCGCTAGGGAATATATGCGTTGAAGCTGATGTGCTACCGATCTGACGGCCCCGGCCTGTGGATATCGGGGACGAGCAGATATCAAGCGCCCCCGAGGTCTCAAGAAGCCCGCACTGGTGCCCCCGGACGGAATCGAACCGCCGACCTTCGGTTTACAAAACCGCTGCTCTACCAGCTGAGCTACAAGGGCACGGCGCTCGGGTTAGCATATTTGCTGCGCCAGTAAAGACAAAACTCCGTTTTCGGCTGCCGCGACCGCGCCGGTTCTGCCGCCAGGGCGTCCTGAAAACGGCCAATTCGCTTCCTATATTGACCGAAGGTGCAATCGCATCAGCGAGGCTGTCGCATGATCAGGTTTGTCATCATTCTCCCGCTCGTCGTCGTGGCCTGGGTTCTCCTGGTGAAGCTCGTCAGGGATCTGAAGCGCGCCAATATCGACTGGACCGGCGTCACCACCATCATCGGCTTCATCGCGCTCGCCTTCTGGCTTCGCCATATCACCGGCATGGGCTGAGGTCTGCCGATTGTTCCGGTGAACTGTCGACCGGCGACTGTTCGTGGTCGCGGCCGACGCATCAGGCCGGGCGATTTCTCCCTTCGAGAAAAAATCCAAAAAGATCTTCGAACCTTTTTCCTTGTTGCGACGACTGACGGTCAAGAGGCGGTGGGTCGCCTCTCACAACAAGGAGATCGTCATGTTCAAACGCACCATCGTTTCCGGCCTCGTCGCCACCACCGTCGCCGCCGCCATGCTGGTTGGTACGGTTCAGCCTTCGGCCGCCCATCACAAGCACTACAACAAGCACCTCGGCATCGGCATTGCTGCAGGTGTCGGCGGCTTCCTGCTCGGCAGCGCGCTCGCCCAGCCGCGCACCGTCTATATCGAGGAAGACGGCGGCTCCTGGCATGTCCGGCGCTGCCTCAATCGCTACCAGAGCTACGACCCGTACTCGGACACCTATGTCGGGTACGACGGTTATCGCCATCGCTGCCACCTTTGAGAGCCACTACCGCCCGTTTTGAGAGGAGGTGACCGTTTCAGGCAACCGGAAGAAGGGGCATCCCACCGCCCCTTTTTCTGTATGTCTGAGTTCCTATTCGAATGGTCGACTGCCAATGTCGGCATAGCTCATCATTTTTGAATTGGGCGCCGTCGACGAAACTGCCAATCTCCCCCCTTGCGGGGGAGATGCCCGGCAGGGCAGAGGGGGGTGCTGCCCCGCACTACTTGCCAGGCAATCGGAGCCTCCCCCTCAAGACGTTCGGAATGGGCTAAATCGAAAATTTGCGATCCTTCGCACCCCCCTCTGTCCTGCCGGACATCTCCCCCGCAAGGGGGGAGATTGGATTGCCGCACGGCTTTCGCCAATCGCCAACACTGAAAACTGCCTTATCCCGCCGTTCGGCTCTTGCCGATGTACAGGGGTTTCCCAGCAGCCTAATCTACAAGCCGAACAGCAATCTACTGCCGAGCCGAAACAGGGAGAGGGCGCTTGGGCGAGCACGATCCGAACGAAGAGCCGATCGAGACGATTTTCCGCAACGGCACAATCACCACCGTCGGCATCCTGCTGGCGTTCTCGCTGGGCTTCATCACGCATTGGGCCGCCAACCCGATACCATGGGAAATCTATCACCTGGCCGCCGTCGTGCCGATTTTGATCGGCATTGCCCTGCAGATACGAGCGCTGCGGTTGCTGCTCGACATAACGTGTCTACAACGGCGCGTTTATGAACGCGCCAATCGCATCTTCATTGCCGGCCTCATCTTCACCGCCTGCGGAGTTGGGCTGGCGATGCTGCTTGATTTCTACGACCTATCGACCAAGAGCGCGGTGCCCGGGGCCTAGCTCTGGCCATCCTGGCAGATGTCGCACCATTCGGCGCTGGTCAGCGCTGCCATGCGCTCGGTTCGCTGCCAAAGCCGGGAGGTGTCGGCAGGCCGCCGATCATCCTCGTCACCTCCGCAGCTGCATCGCGCACCAACGGGCCGATCTCGGCCAGCCGTTCCGGCGTGACCCGCACCGTCGGCCCGGAGACTGAAACGCCGCCAATCGGCTCGCCGAACTCGTTGAAGATGGCGGCGGCAACGCAGCGCATGCCCGGATGCCGCTCCTCGTCGTCTACTGACCAGCCGCGCAGCTTGATCGTCACCAGGTCGCGGGCGAGAGCCGAGATGTCGGACAGCGTGTTTTCAGTGAAGCGCTCCAGCCCGGCCCGGCGCAGGATAGTGGCGACGCGCTCCGGCTCGAGATGCGCCAGCACCGCCTTGCCGATGCCCGAGGCGTGGAAAGAACTGCGCGTGCCCGGCCGGAAGAAGGCGCGGATCGCCTGGTGCGTCTCGACCTGGCTGACGAAGACGACGCAATCGTCCTCGGCGACACCGAGATTGGCGGTCTCGCCGGTCTTCTCCATCAATTCCTGCATGACGATGCGGGCGCGATCGACCAGCTTGCGGCGGCGCAGGAACGCCGCGCCCATGCGATAGGTCTCGACGCCGATCGACCACAGCTGGTCGGTGCCGTCGAACTCGACCATGCCATGGTTCTCCAGCGTCGTCAGCATGCGGTAGGCGGTGGATGCCGGCAGACTGGAGCTGGCGGCGATCTCGCTCAGCGACAGGCCACTGCCGTCGGCCACGATTGCCAGGATGCGAAGCGCCCGGTCCAGCGACTGCACCGAAGCGGCCTCGGACGGTCCGTTGAAGGCGCGCGGCCGGCCGCGCTGGCGTTTTTCGGTGGTTTCCATGGATCCATTCTTCCCCTGTTCGCCCAAGCAAGCAATGAAAAAGTTTTTCATCGATTTGCGAAGCGAATTCATGGAAAACAGAAAGGCCAATCAATTCAATTCACAAGAGCCGCTCTCTAGAAATGAAAAAATATTCTGAAAAAATTGAAAAATAGTCGGCGCACTGGCATCATCGGCCATCAACAATTCCGTGGAGGCTGACATGGCCAAGATGCGCGCAGTCGACGCAGCGGTTCTCGTCCTCGAAAAAGAAGGCATTTCCTGTGCCTTCGGCGTGCCGGGTGCTGCGATCAACCCGCTTTATTCGGCGCTGAAGGCGAGGGGCAGTATCCGCCACATCCTTGCGCGGCACGTCGAGGCGGCTTCGCATATGGCCGAAGGATTTACCCGCGCCAGATCGGGCAATATCGGTCTGTGCATCGGCACTTCGGGTCCCGCCGGCACCGACATGATCACCGGCCTCTATTCGGCCGCTGCCGATTCCATCCCGATCCTCTGCATCACCGGGCAGGCGCCGCGGGCTCGCCTCAACAAAGAGGATTTCCAGGCTGTCGACATCGCCGCCATCGCCGCGCCCGTCGCCAAATGGGCTGTTACCGTCATGGAACCCTATTTGGTGCCGATGGCGTTGCAGAAGGCGTTCCATCTGATGCGCTCGTCGCGGCCGGGGCCGGTTCTCGTTGATCTGCCGGTCGATGTGCAACTGGCTGAGATCGAGTTCGACATCGATGCTTATGAGCCGCTGGTGCCGTTCAAGCCGGCAATGTCGCGCGCTCAGGCGGAGAAGGCCCTGAAAATGCTCAATGCGGCCGACAAGCCGCTGATCGTCGCCGGTGGCGGCATCATCAACGCCGATGCGTCGGACCTGTTGATCGAATTCGCCGAAGTCACCGGCGTGCCTGTCATTCCGACGCTGATGGGCTGGGGCGCGATCCCCGACGACCACCGCCTGATGGCTGGCATGTGCGGGCTGCAGACCTCGCACCGCTACGGCAATGCGACGATGCTCGAAGCCGATTTCGTATTAGGCATCGGCAACCGCTGGGCCAACCGCCACACCGGTTCGGTCGACGTCTACACCAAGGGCAAGAAATTCATCCACGTCGATATCGAACCGACGCAGATCGGCCGCGTCTTCGCGCCGGACCTTGGCGTCGTCTCGGACGCCGGTGCGGCGCTTAAAATGCTGCTCGACGTCGCCACCGAATGGAGGACGGCCGGGAAATTGCGCGACTGGTCGGGCTGGGCCGGCGAATGCCGGCAGCGCAAGAAGACGATGAAGCGCAAGACGCATTTCGACCAGGTGCCGCTGAAGCCGCAGCGCATCTACGAGGAGATGAACAAGGCGTTCGGCCGCGACACCACCTACGTCACCACGATCGGCCTGTCGCAGATCGCCGGGGCGCAGTTCCTGCATGTCTACAAGCCGCGCAACTGGATCAATTGCGGCCAGGCCGGGCCGCTCGGCTGGACATTGCCGGCGGCGCTCGGCGTTCGCGCCGCCGATCCGGACCGTACCATTGTCGCACTTTCCGGCGATTATGATTTCCAGTTCATGATCGAGGAACTGGCAGCCGGCGCGCAGCACAGACTGCCCTACATCCATGTCGTCGTGAACAATGCCTATCTCGGCCTGATCCGCCAGGCGCAGCGCGGGTTTTCGATGGATTTCGAAGTCAGCCTGGCCTTCGAGAACGTCAATCGACAGGGCGATGCCGAAGCTGGCTACGGCGTCGACCACGTCGCTGTCGCCGAGGCGATGGGCTGCAAGGCCGTCAGGGTGCGCAAGCCGGAGGAATTCGCCGGTGCCTTCGATGAGGCGCAGCGCCTGATGAACGAGCACCAGGTTCCGGTTGTGCTCGAATTCATCCTCGAGCGCGTCACCAACGTTTCGATGGGCACCGAAATCGACAAGATCACCGAGTTCGAGGAGCTTGCCGAGCATCACGAAGACGCGCCGACGGCGATCGTCATGCTCGACTAGCTGTTTTATGAGGAATTACTGCCATGCCACGGTTTTCAGCCAATCTTTCGATGCTCTTTGGCGAGCACGACTTCCTCGACCGCTTCGATGCCGCCGCCCGAGCGGGCTTTAGGGGTGTCGAGTATATCGGTCCCTATGACCATGCGCCGGATGTCGTTGCGGCAAGGTTGAAGCAGAACGGGTTGACGCAGGTCCTGTTCAACCTGCCTGCCGGTGACTGGGCCAAGGGCGAGCGCGGCATCGCGATCCTGCCGGACCGCATCCCGGAGTTCCGGCAAGGCATTGCCAAGGTCGTCACCTACGCGCACGCGCTGGGTTGCGAGCAGGTCAATTGCCTCGCCGGCATCGCGCCGCAGGGCGTCGATCGCTCCGTGCTGGAAGACGTCTTCGCCGAAAATCTGGCTTTCGCGGCGGAAAAGCTGGAGCAGGCCGGCATCCGGCTGCTGATCGAGCCGATCAACACCCGCGATATCCCGGGCTTCTTCCTGAATTACTCGGACCAGGCGCTGGCGCTGATCGACCGCGTCGGCTCGAAGAACCTGTTCCTGCAATACGACATCTATCACATGCAGATGATGGAGGGGGATCTCGCCCGTACCATCGAGGCAAACCTCAACCGCATCGCGCATATCCAGCTTGCGGACAATCCTGGCCGTCATGAGCCGGGGACGGGCGAGATCAATTTTCCTTTTTTATACAAGCACATCGACAGGATCGGGTACCCCGGCTGGGTCGGGGCGGAGTACAAGCCGAAGGGCGGAACGGAAGCCGGGCTCGGGTGGTTTCGGGACGGGGCCGGGCAGGGGAGTGCGGCGGCATAGACGCTACGTATCGCACGTCGCGTTCCTGCGCGCCCCCTCTGGCCTGCCGGCCATCTCCCCCACAAGGAGGGAGATTGGATGTCACCGCCGCTTTCGCCAATTTTCGAGGTCGGGAAAGTTTAACGGCCGGAGCGCGAACTGCCGATCTCCCCACTCGTGGGGAGATGGCCGGCAGGCCAGAGGGGGGCGCGCAGGAACGCCGCCTTAACAAGAAACGGAGAAAGACATGGAAACCATCGGCTTCATCGGACTCGGCATTATGGGCGCGCCGATGGCGGGGCATCTGCTCAATGCTGGCTATCACCTCGTCGCCAGCGACCACCGCTCGAAACCGCCGGCGGATCTGGTCACCAGGGGATTAAAGACCATCACCGGCCATGACGCTGTCGCCCGTGCCGCCGACATTGTCATCACCATGGTTCCCGACACACCGCAGGTCGCCGACGTGCTGTTCGGCCAAAACGGCGTCGCATCCGGCCTGAAAAGAGGCAAGCTGGTCATCGACATGAGCTCGATCTCGCCGATCGAGACCAAGGCCTTTGCAAGAAAGGTCAACGATCTCGGCTGCGACTATCTCGATGCGCCGGTGTCGGGCGGCGAGGTCGGCGCCAAAGCGGCATCGCTGACCATCATGGTCGGCGGCGAGGAAACAGCCTTCGAACGCGCCAGGCCCATCTTCGAGAGGATGGGCAAGAACATCACTTTGGTCGGGCCCAACGGCGTCGGCCAGACCACCAAGGTCGCCAATCAGATCGTCGTCGCGCTGACCATCGAGGCCGTCGCCGAAGCGCTTGTCTTTGCTTCAAAAGCCGGCGCCGACCCGGCCAAGGTCAGGCAAGCGCTGATGGGCGGGCTGGCCGCCTCGCGCATCCTGGAAGTGCACGGCGAGCGCATGATCAAGCGCACCTTCGCACCCGGCTTCCGCATCGAACTCCACCAGAAGGATCTCAATCTCGCGCTGGAAGGCGCGAAAGCCCTCGGCGTGGCGCTGCCCAACACCTCAACGACGCAGCAATTGTTCAATTCCTGCGCCGCTAATGGCGGGGCCAAGGAGGATCACTCGGCGCTTGTTCGAGCGCTGGAGCGGATGGCGGGATGTGAAGTAGGGAAGTAGGGAATAGGAGAGAATAAGGGAGTAGAGACGTGCAGTTAGCGAATACCGTGAATATGCTTTCCCCTACTCCCTTATTCCCCTATTCCCTAACCTAGAAACTTCCTCGCCGCATAAAGCGCCACCGCCGCCGCATTCGACACGTTGAGCGAGCGGATGGCGCCGGGCATGTCGAGCCGGGCCAGCGTCGTCACCGTCTCGCGCGTCTTCTGGCGCAGGCCCTTGCCTTCGGCGCCGAGCACCAGCGCTATTCTGTCGCCGGAAAAACTCTTTTCAAGCTCCGCCGGTCCATCCGAATCGAGACCGATGGTCTGGAATCCGGCATCGTGCAGCTGGCCGAGCGCATCGGCGAGGTTCTTTACCTCGATTTGGTCGATATGCTCGAGCGCGCCGGAGGCCGACTTCGCCAGCACGCCGGATTCCTGCGGGCTGTGGCGCGCCGTGGTGATCAGTGCGCCGGCACCGAAGGCCACCGCCGAGCGCAGGATCGCGCCGACATTGTGCGGATCGGTGATCTGGTCGAGCACCAGCACCAACCTGGTGTCGCCGAGCGCATCGAGGCGTTTCGGTTTCAGCGGCTCGGCCTCGATCAGCACGCCCTGGTGCACGGCATCCGAGCCGGTGACCTTGTCGATGTCCCTGGGTTCGACCAACTCCGCCTTGAAGGGCAAAGCGCCGAGATCGGCGATTGCCAGCCGCTCGGCAGCGTTGCGCGTCACCAGCATTTTCTTGATCTTGCGGCGCGGATTGTCGAGTGCGGCCCGCACCGTGTGCAGCCCGTAAAGCCGCACCAGCCCGTCCGCCGCGTTCTCCCCGGGCGGCACCGGCTGGCGTGGCCTGAACGCCGGCGCGCCGCCGCTCTTCTCGTCGCGATGCGCGCGGCGCAGCTTGGCGTAGTGGGTATCTTTCGGGGTCTTCGATTTGTTATCGTTGCTCATGGCGGCCTCTATAGCCGTGTCGTCCGGCGATGGATACAGCTGCACAAGGTGCTTGTCAGGCGAGGTGCGAAATTCAGCGCTTTTTGCCGGGCTGTTGTGGTTGACAGTTTTGGGCGCTGCCGCCATAAGGCGCTTCGCGGAAGGGCTGCTTTGGCGGCCGCGACGCGTCGATGCCTCGTTGCATGGCTCCGGCGGCAGACTGGAGAGGTGCCCGAGTGGTTAAAGGGGACGGACTGTAAATCCGTTGGCTATGCCTACGTTGGTTCAAATCCAACCCTCTCCACCACTGCCGGCCCGGAAGCCCTGAAACGCAGAGCGAGCGTCGGAGCGTATCCGATGCTTGACTGAAAGGCGCGGGTATAGCTCAGTGGTAGAGCAGCAGCCTTCCAAGCTGAATATGCGGGTTCGATTCCCGCTACCCGCTCCAGATTTCCCGCAGCCGCGGCGTCCCTCGCGCACGATCCCGAAGCAGGCACCGCCAAGTGAAGCGCTTTGCCGATAATTCAAAGTGTTGGTTGCGCGTCCAGACGGACGCGCAACGACCTCAATCCGTTGTTTTATGCATGTCGTTGTACCAAACCGCAGGGGGTGTTGGGCGACATGCCTTAACTCGCGAATTTGCTGAATATGGACGCGAGCTGGTTCTGCTGCGGCACTTGCCCGTTCGGCGTCAGCTGGTCGACAAGCCCTGGCAAGGCTGCGGACAGTTGCTTGAGCAGGTCCTGCTGGTTCAGCCCCGTCCTTTGCGCGATCTCCTGAATGATTTGTGGCCCGAGAGCGCTGCCCAGATCGCTGGGGTTGATCGGCTGGTTCTGACCGGTACCGACCCACGAATTGGCGACGTTGCCGTGGCCGGCGTCCTTCAGTTTGTCGAGCAGGCCGCCCAGACCGCCGAGCAGGCCGCCATCGGCAGATGCTGTTGTATCAGGCGGGACGGGGGCAGGGCTTTGCGTTGCCTCCGGCTGGGCGGAACTTCCACCGCTCAGCATTTTTCCCACCAAAAGTGCGCCGAGCGCGATCATCAGCGGCTTGGCGACGTTGCCGCCGGGAACGGCATTGTCAAACAGTCCCATTGTGGATCTCCATGTCAAATTGCCCGTCCGTCTCCGACAATGACGCATCCATGGCGAATTTCAAGCCGGTTTGAGCTTTCCGTAATCATGATTTTCAAGTTGGCTTGAGCTTTGCTTAATAATGTGGAAGTAATCGAGCGCGGGGAACGGAGAGGAAAAATGTCAATATTAAGCTGGATTATTCTCGGCGTCATCGCCGGCTTCATAGGCAGCAAGATCGTCAATAAAAGCGGGCAAGGCCTTGTGCTCGACATCGTGCTCGGGATTGTCGGGGCCATCGTCGGAGGGCTCATCTTCAGCGCGTTTGGCGCGTCGGGCGTTACCGGGCTCAACATCTATAGCCTGATCGTAGCCGTGGTCGGTGCCGTGGTTGTCCTCTGGGCCTATCATCAGTTCAGCGGCAAGAGGGCTCTATAGAAGCCGTCCGGCAGTTGCGTCGGCATTCGGGTGAATGCCGACCGCCTATCTGATCCTTCTGAGGATTTCGCGGATCAGCGTGTTGAGGCCGGCTTCCAGCCCTCTCACCATGATCGGCCATAGTTCCTCCAGCAATCGCTGCTATACGGCATCCCGCCCAATCCTCACCGGCAGATTTGGCGTCGAGCTCATTGCCGCCGTCACGTCGCGGCGCAGCCGCTCGCCGCAGCCGCTTGCGCCGCTGATCGTCGGATCGAAAGGCAGCCGGGTGAAATCCCATTTTCCGCGTTGCTCGATGCCGAGATTGCTTTCGACCTCGGCGTGCGAGAGCACCGTTTTGGGCGTGACCTTGATGCGGTAATATTTGCAGAGTTCGGCGACAACCGCGGTCATCGCGTCCCACTGCGCCCTGGTCATCGGATAGCGGCCGGCATCGAACGGCCTTTCCTCCGCCCCGGCCATGCAACAGAGCGAAACCCCGATCGAGCCGCCGTTGCAGTTGAGCGTGTGCGCGGCATATCCCGGTTTTACCCGGCCGGAATTGAGCGCGATCGAAGGCCGGCCCCTGACCAGACGGCCATTCCCCTCGACCAGTATGTGATATGCATCCTTGTCGGTATCGCCGGCCGAATGCGAGCCCGCCGTCCAATGGCAAATGACGCGCCTCATCGCAACATTGGGCAACCACTCGGGCGGTAATGCCACAGAAATCCCCGCGACATAGGTTCGGTGACGGAGCACAGTATAGTTTCTTTGGCGACGGACGCGAAAACGAAACGATAATTTGGTTGAGCGTTTTCTAACGGTCAGCTATTCGTCGGCATCTCCAGCGACCACGTGTTCTTCATATTGCGGCAGGTCGTCGGTGATCGTGAACCACTTCGCCTTGGAGCCGACAAAGATGTGCTGCGTCGGGCGGATGGTCGGCTCGTCGACCAGGGTTCCCATGGCGACATGCACGAAGGCACCGCCGCGGACCACCGAATAGAGCAACGAGCCGCAAGTCTTGCAGTGCGCGTTATGGCCGGTTTCGTCGCCGAAGATCATGTGATTGTCCTCGCCCCTGGTCAGGCTCAGCCTGTCGCGTTCGATGCCGGCGAATGGCTTGAACGCCGAACCGGTGGTGCGCCGGCAGTTCGAGCAGTGGCAGTTCGCGGCATAGATGAACGCGTCCGCCACCGCATACTGAACGGCGCCGCACAGGCACTTTCCGGTGAGCGTGCGGTTGCTTGCATTCTGGTTGCTTTCCGGGCTTGCCATGCGCTTCTCCACTTCCGCTCTAGGCGACGACAGTCAACCGGCGCTTGCGCTCGTCGAGCGAGACGATTGTCAACCCGCTGGCCACCACCAGCAGGATACCGCAGATGGCCAGCGCATTCGGGAGTTGCCGGAATACCACCAGGCCCGAAATCACCGCCCAGACGGTGAAGCAATAGTAGAACGGCGCCACCACGCTGGTCGGCCCGACGCGATAGGCCATGAAGATGAAGAAGTGGCCGAAGATCAGGAACAGTCCGGCCCCCGCCATCAGCAGCAGGTGATGGGTTTCAGGCACGACCCACTGCTCGGAAAGCAAATGAGCTGCCCCGGCGCCGGCCAGCACCACAATCACCGCGGAAATTGCGACAACCATCCCCGGCACCTCGGCGGCGACCTTGCGTCCCGCCAGATCGCGCGCCGCGGACAGAGCGGCATTGCCTAGCGCCAGCAGGGCGTAGACCGAAATCCCCTGCATCGTCGGTTGTGCCACCATCACCGCGCCGATAAAGCCGAGCCCGATCAGCGCCAGGCGCAGCCCGCCGATCCGTTCGCCAAACAGGATCGAGGAGCCGACCAGCATCAGCAAGGGTGTGATCTGCCCAAGCGCGGTCGAATCGGCGATCTGCATGTTGGCGAGCGCCACCACGTAGCAAAGGATAGCACCCAGTTCGAGCAGGTTCCTGCGCAACACCTTCGCGTCGAGGATCAGCGGGATCTGCTTGCCATAGCCCAGCATGAACAGCAGCGGAATGCCCCACAATGTTGCCGCAGCGCCGCGCAGGAACAGCACCTCATAGGGCGGCAGTCCCGCGGTTGCGAGCTTCATCATCGTGTCGTTCACGATGTAGGACCCGGTCGAAACGACCATGAACAGCGGGCCTCGAATGGCAGTCGGGATGAAATGCATGGGCCGACGAAATCAGACCGGCGCAGCAGCGGCAATGGGCCAGCGGCAAGCGAACGGATTTCCAGCGGCAATTGAACGGATTATGGCTTCAATTCACGTTGAGCGCTCCAGCCCGCGAAGCCAAGTGTCGGAAAAGCCTGCCATGCGCGGCCGACCACCAGGCCCAATACAAGCAGCGCCGAGAGAAAGGCGGTGGCCAGGTGTTCCGAGGGGCCCGAGACGAGCAGAATGCCGGCAAAGATCACGACAGCGCATTCTTTCGCCGAAAATCCTGATTTTCCCAGAAACGCCAGCGGGATTGCGAGAGCCACGAAATCATAGATGAACGCGTAGGGCGAAGCGAGAATCGTCACGGTTGCGAGCGCTGCTGCCTTGACGTCGAACGCCACTTTTTGACGCCATATCCAGATGATGCCAGCGCTCAGAACTGCGATGAGCAGGCCCTGCGCGGTCCATGCGAGCGTCCAATTCCACCCAAGCGCGCGGACAAAACCGTAGAGGCTTTGAAGCTTGGAGAAGTCAGCCCTACCATCGACGAGAATGGTGCCGTTGACCTTGGCGGCGGCATCGAAGAAATCGGACCAAATCTCGGCGCCGAAGAGGCCGATGGAAAGCATGATCATGACGGTGGTGGAAACAGCGGCCCAACCGATCACTCGCCAAAAGCCTCCAGCGATGAGCGCAAGCGGGATCATCAGGCCGAATTGCGGCTTATAGGTGAGCAGGCCGAAGCAGAGGCCGGCCAGCGCGGGGCGTTTTTCGATCGAGGCGATGGCTGCGCCAAGCAACGCAGCGGTAATGAAGCCGTTTTGGCCGACCACGGTATTCCAAAGCACAGGGGGCCAGGCCATGGCTGCCAGAATCGCAACGCGTGTGTTCCCGATCAGCCGTATGGCGGCGGCGTAGAGCGTTATCCCGGTCGCCATCCATGCAACCAATGCAGCCGGATAGGATAGCAACGCCAGTGCGGCGGTCACGATCAGGAAAGTCGGAGGATACTGCCATGAAAAATAGCCGTCGAAGGTAGCACCGCTTTCAGCGGTCGAGATGCTCTTGTGCAGGTCCCAATTATAGGCATCGGCGGCATGGCCTTGCAGGACAAGCTTGCCAGCCCCCCAGAATGCGATGAAGTCGGTCGCCAGCGGCCGCCCGTTTTCGTCGAACAGCCAGCTGCCGATCAATATCGAAATGCCAAGCACGCCGATGTAAGTGCAGATCAAGCCGCATATGGCCAGATAGATCAGACGTTGCAGGTTCTGCCCTGTCGCGATGGTGGCAATCCGCATGATGCTCATTTACCCGCAAGTGCCCAGGCGCCATTCTGCTCCAGTGTCATTAAGCCAGTGTCATTAAGGGAGTGTCATTAAGGGTTTGTGGCGCCTCCGGCCTTGGGTCGTGCCCATCTTACATTTCCGTCTTGCCATTCCCATATCGGCCACATCCCCTAAATCGGATCATGGGTTCGAACCGAGTGAGCCGCGCTCAGCCACAAGGCACTTGTGTTTTTCGGCCTTAGTCGCTAATCGCCCCGCATTCGACTGAACTGAAGGTCCAGGCCGTCCTTAGGCCGTCCAAGGAAAGAGACTATGGCAAAAGGTAAATTCGAGCGCACTAAGCCTCATGTGAACATTGGCACGATTGGTCACGTCGACCACGGCAAGACGTCGCTGACGGCGGCGATCACCAAGTATTTTGGCGAATACAAGCGCTACGACCAGATCGATGCGGCGCCGGAAGAGAAGGCACGCGGCATCACCATTTCGACGGCACACGTCGAATACGAGACGGCTGCCCGCCACTATGCCCATGTCGACTGCCCCGGCCACGCCGATTATGTGAAGAACATGATCACCGGTGCCGCGCAGATGGACGGCGCGATCCTGGTCGTGTCGGCCGCCGACGGCCCGATGCCGCAGACCCGCGAGCACATCCTTTTGGCCCGCCAGGTCGGCGTGCCGTCGATCGTGGTGTTCTTGAACAAGGTCGACCAGGTCGACGACGCCGAGCTGCTCGAGCTGGTCGAGCTCGAGGTGCGTGAGCTTTTGACCAAGAACGAGTTCCCCGGCGACGACATTCCGATCGTCAAGGGTTCGGCGCTTGCCGCACTTGAAGATTCTGACAAGAAGATCGGCGAGGACGCGATCCGCGAATTGATGGCGGCGGTCGATGCCTA
>NZ_JAMYOU010000032.1:0-56405 GCF_040319995.1 Mesorhizobium sp. M0815
AAAACTACCCCGCTAAACACCCCCCCCCCCCCGGGGTTTTTTGGCGCGGGGCGGGGCCCCACAAAAATCTCGGCAAAAAAAACCCCGTTTTATCCCCCCCCCGCCCCCCCGGGGGCGCGCGGCCCGGCGGCGTCGATGAACACCTTTATTCGCCGAGCTTGGATAGCGGCATCCCTATCACGCTGAGAGCCTGTTATGCTGGTCCAGCGTTTGATCGCAGTCTTGATCCATGCGAGCAGCTTGTGAGGGATGCAACCGAACGAGGCGCTGCTCCCACAGTCGTCGCAGGCCCTCCATCACAGCGTCACGCTTAGCCTGATCCGGCGCAATTGTATTGAGGAGATCTCCCAACATGGCTTCGCCCTCAATCCGCATCAGCAGATTAAACAAGTCGTGTGAAATTCGTACACTGTCACTGCTGAAGTGGGTCGTGCTGATCTCGCAGTGAGTCTCCCGACGATCTGGCGCTTTGTAAGCGCGGGTTTGATGGAGGGACACATAGGGCGGCAACGAAACCGCAAGCGCAGTCCAATCCTGCAGCGTTGCAGCCCGCTTTTTTACCAGGAAGGGCCCGACCACAAGTCCATCCAGCTCTGTCGTCAGAAAGGTGGCAATCGCGTCTGCAACCGAATCCACGATCGGTTCGGCATTGTTGTTAAAGGACGTATTGAGCAGAATTGGAGTGCCTGTGCGCTTCTTGAACGCATTGATGACCTCCCAGTACGCGGGATTGGCGTTGCGCGATACTGTTTGCAGGCGAGCGGTACCGTCGACGTGCGTGATGGCACCGAGCAAGGCGCGCTTTGAGTCACGCACGCGAACGACGAAATTCATGAATGGAAATTCGTGCCTACCGTCCGGCAGGTCGAAAAATTCGCTCGCATCCTCCTCCAGCACAGATGGCGCGAAGGGCCGATAGCCTTCGCGCTTCTTGACCATCGCATTGATCCGGTCCTTGTTTGCGGCGGGCCGAGGGTCGGCAAGAATGCTGCGGTTGCCCAGCGCACGTGGCCCAAACTCCGAACGACCCTGCACCCAGCCGATCACGGCGCCGTTGGCGATCCAGTCGGCTGCACTGCTTGCCACGTCATCAGAGCGTTCAACCTCGAGATGTCCGGCCCATGCATTCAGTTCCTGTTGCACGGCGCGCTCGCTCCCGAGATCAGGACCCCAATAGACCTCCTGCAGTCGCTCACACGGCGCGGGGCGGCCCATCTCGTTAGAGACTATCAGCGCAGCTCCCAATGCGCAGCCAGCGTCGTGAGACGCGGGTTGCACGAAAATGTCTTCGAAAAGCCCTGAATACAGCAGCTTACCGTTCATCGTGCAGTTGTGGGCCACCCCCCCCGCCAGGCACAACCGCTTCATGCCGGTGGCCTCACGGTGATGCCGGAGAATGTGGAACACGATCCGCTCAAGCGCTTCCTGCAGTGACGCACTCACATCTCGATGCTGCTGGGTGAAGGGCATTCCCTTTCGCCTGACCTCGATATTGCGGAGCAACGCCGGACCGATGCGGTCGAGGTGAACACGGTAGCCACCGCCGTTGGCGGAGAGCTCGTAGAACTGCTCGAAGAGCTCGCGATAGGGAGCGGGGTCGCCGTAGGGCGCGAGTCCCATTACCTTATACTCGTCGAACAAGCCGTAGCCGAGATAGCGGATCGTCTCGAGATAAAACAGCCCAAGAGAATTGTTCTCGGGGAAAGCCTCGAGTTGCGTAATTTCTGTGCCAGACCCTACCGCCAAGAGGCCCGATAGGAAATCACCAGAGCCATCAATCGCTAGAATGAGACTTTGTTCGAAGCCCGACATTGCAAAGGCGCTCACGGCGTGCGCCTGATGATGACTTACGAATGAAATACGCGAACTGTCCAACTTAGTGCCGAACTCACGCGTTAACAGATCCTGCACCAACGTTTTAGCATCCAGCGGAATGGAGAGAATGTCCGGGTGGGACGCGGACATACCTTCAAGCATGGCGTTGGCATAGGGCTCGCTGGCGTAGAGCGCGACACGATCAATGTCGTTGAGCTGAACCCCCGCCGCTGACAGACAGTATTGAATCGAACGAATTGGGAGCTTGTTGGAGTGTTTCATCCGATTGAGGCGTTCCTCTTCGACGGCTGCTATCACCCGTCCGTCTCGGACGAGCACCGCGGCGCCATCGTGCATAAAGGCGTTCCGAAGCTCGAATCGGTTTTCATGGACTTGGTCAAGTCCGCCGCTAATTCCTAGACACAGCATTTCTTTCTCCACATAGTGACGGGCAAGCCAAATTGGCCTGCCTCAGACCGTTTCCAACTAAATAGGCCGCGTTGTCGCTTGCAGCTGCAACCGCCTGTCAGGCATCACCGGCATCAAAGAACGCCTCATAAGGGTCCGCCTGAATCAACATGAGATGCTTCGATCGTGGTGCCTGCCGTTCCATGACGCCGAGAGCTTGGCTGGATCATCGAATCTTGAGCGGCTGCTGACTTGCATGCCGGCGATGCCGTTTTCATCTGCAGCACGAACTTGTGACGCGGGCTGCCTATACCCTTGCGAAGGGGCGGCTGTTGACGAATAATGCCGCGCCGTGAACTGGCCCGATTTCATTCCCCGAAAGACAGTCGCACAGGCGAGTGACATGTGCTGCACTGTCCGCCTGCTTCCCGGTCGCACATCCGATACCGCCTTCGCTTGTGCAGGAGGCCGCATCGCGTCATTCGTCGGCCAAACATGGCACCGACTGGAAGCCCGGCAATACCGCGTAGATGTAAAGTGCGCTGATGTTGTATGGTAGCGCTGCCGGCCGGGTCTCCAATCCGCTGCCCAAACGAGCGGACTGCCTGCAGCAAAAAGCCCGCCACAAGCAGAATCGCGCTGGGCAGCTGGCTCGCTTGCAAGACTTCGCAGCTCAGGAACATTGGGGACGACTAGCGTCGAACCGCCGACATGATCGGCCAGTTGCAACTCACTTCTCGGCACGACCTCCACTGCACGTCAGGGCGCATGGAAGATTTTCTCCTTTGGATGGGTGATCGGTGCGGACGTGCTTTTGTCCATGCAAGATTTCCGTAGAGTTATGAAATCGTTTGTTTCGATCAAAGTCATCCACGCTATGAATAGCTGCCGGACATGCGCTTCAAAGGGGCTTCAGGCTTCCCGGATGGCTACTCCGATTCGAAGCGCGTGGCATTCCATGCGCTCTATGACAACATTTTTCAGCAAAGGGTATGAGAGCAAACCCACACTTCTTTTTCAGAAGTCGCTTCGAAGCAGCCGAGGCCTTGATGGGCTTCTTCACCAAGTTCGGCGATGGTGCCGCAGACATTCTTCCTCTTTCCGGGCTGAACAAGCGCAGAGTTCGCGCCTTGGCAGTGTATCTGGGCGCTCCGTCTGATCTTGTTGAAAAGATCCCGACCGCCGACCTGGAGAACCTCGTCCCGGTCTCACATACGATGAGATTGACGACTTCCTCGAAGGCCAAGAGATCAACGAAGCGGCGCACAGGCGTATACTTCATGCGCATTCCAGCACAGCCCATAAGCGAGCGCTTCCCGTCACAACGATTGCCATGACGGGTTCGATATTTAGGCATCGGCAATAGCGTCTCAACATACACGATCGATGGGCTTGCCGCAGTTAGGCAGCTAGCGGCCTGAATTACCGCTGGAGCGAAGCGCTGCTCTTTCAGCCCGCATGCGGTCATGAGGTTGACAGTGTCGGCACGTATCGCCGAGGCCGGCACGCGAACTCATTCTCCCTGAATGCCTGCTCTATCGATCTTCCGCAGCGTACCCACTTGACCGGTCGCTTCGACATTCCAAGGCACCTGGATTGTAGCCGATCCTTGCCGCTCTCCTTCGGCCGGTCGCAATGCTAGACGTGCGGCCGTTACGCTATGCAGAGCTGGTTGTCAGATGCGTGATGCGAAACGTGAGATGCAGCTCCAGTTTTGGCGATGGCGGGCTCGCCGCATTGTTGATATCATCCGCACAGAACAGGCGCGCAAATGACATCGGATTCAGAGAAGGCTGAGGCGGTCGAGCAGTTACTTGATACACCTGACCTTGCAACCGCACTGGAAAGCGAACAGTTCAAGAAATTCCTCGACCAGGTGCCGATCGCCATAGCCGTTTCGGACCTTGCCGGTGAAGAGCGCGTGGTCTACGCCAATCCGGAATTCGAGAAACTCTCAGGCCTGATGGCCGCCAGGCTCACCCAAGAAAACTGGGCGGCCCTTTTAGGCACGGGCCTCCATCAGCAAAAGGACAGGCCGCTAGCCGAGGCGGTGGTCGAGGGAACCGATTTGGTCGGCACCTTCAGGCTGGAGCGCGGCGAGGACAAACCCGCGATCGTCGACGTTTATTCGAACGAAATAGAGGACGACAACGGCAAGGTTTGCTTCCGACTGGTGGCCCTGGTCGACGTATCGGCTCACGGGGAGGCGGGAGATCAGCGCTCGGCCGAGGAGCGTGTCAGCGAGAAAGACACCCTGCTTCGCGAACTGCAGCACAGGGTGAAGAACAACCTGCAGATGATCACCGCACTGATCCGGCTGGAAAGCCGCAACGCTACCGAGGCCGACCGGAGACGGTTTGAGCGGCTCGCCGGTCGCGCGACGCTTTGGCGATCCTCTACCAGACGCTAACGGCCGACGAGCCGAAGGAGGAGGTCGACCTTGGTGTGTATCTCAGCCAGGTCGCGTCCTCGGTGATGAGCTCGCATGCAGTCGAGGGGATCCGGCTGGATATGAAGGTGGATACATATCCGGTGTCAATAAACGTCGCCATGCCGGCGGGACTGGTCGTGAACGAATTGCTGACCAATTCACTAAAACATGCCTTCCGGGGGCGCGACGGCGGTACGATAACGCTGCACAGCATCGTCGATGGCGACGGCTGCCGGGTTATTGTGGCGGACGACGGAATCGGCCTGCCGGAAGGCGAGGTGTGGCCCAAACCAGGCAAGCTCGGAGCGCTGATCGCGCGATCGCTGACCGAGAACGCCAAGGCGCAGCTAGCCGTCGAGTCCAGCGCCAACAAAGGGACGAAGGTGACCATCGTTTTCAAGCGGTCGGCGGCAGCAAGCTGAACGGTTGCTGTCGAACTAGCAGGCTGGCGGCTGGCTTCATGTCGCGGCTTTGAGCAGGTGGCTGCAAATAGGCTAGGTCGCCCTTCACGGCCTGTTTCACATGGTCGAGGTCTTCCATTATGCTCCAGGCTTGCTGCTTCTGACTTCGGCGGCCAGTCCATCCCCACCTAGCGGAAGGCACTCCCGCCTGATTACGTTGCGGCTTGAGTCTTGACGGCGGGGGCACCTGACGCCTTCGCGCTCATCACGCGCGGGCCGGCAATTCAGCAGCGAGTCATCGCTTGGCCAATCTTGCCGAGGACGAAGGTCTAACCTACAAATAAAATTGGTCCGACTGTTCGTGGCCGGAGGTAACCGCGAATTTGCGCTATCGGGACAGGAGAGCAGTGCTGTAGGCAAACCGCGATGCGTGCATTCGTTCGATTGGTTCTACGATTATCCTGACGCCTGGGGTGACCAGTTGCACCAGTATTTCCTACTACGCGCAATCTTTGTAGGGTCATGTGCAGATCATCGCGGCCCGCCAAGACATCGGAAAACTGATCGACGATCCTTCAACCCCTGAGATATTGCGCGCCCGAATGGCATCGGCGGCCGCCATATAATAGTTTGCGGCAAAGACGGCCGCGATCGAACGGCTGAGGACGCGCTCGCCAACAGATTGCGCGACAGACGATGGGGTGGATACCGCGGATACGACGCCTGGTTCGATGCTCCGATCAACAACGCGAAGCTCGCCGCGACTTCCGTCTACAGCGATTCGGTTCAAAGGCTTGGCGCGTTGGACAAAGCTCGCCGCGCCGAAGCGCGATGCATAGAAGCCGGGATAAGTCGCCCGAACACAAGTCGAACAAGCGGAGTGGTCGACCGTTTCGTCCTCCCCGGGGACGAGCCGGTTGCTCTGGCCTGGGGCGACCTGATGGGTCTTGCGGAGCACCGTCTCCAGCATGGCGATCAGGTCTTCGGGAAGTATGGCCTCATTCTGCACAGACGGTTTTGCGTGGCTGTTACGGATGCCGGCGGGCACGGTGGCGATATGGCGGTCCTTTCGATCGAGCGGCTCGCCACGCTGCGTATAATTCCACGCCAGGGAGGAGAGACGGCGCTCGATCGTCGCCACAGAGTTTGGTTTCTTGTCTCCTGTAACCTTTCTGGATGCACAGGCCGTGATGTAGAGGCCGACGGTCTGCGGATCAGGCGGCAACACCTCCGAGGTGCTGCCGGCGCGCCCAGGCGCAAAAAATCCGCTCTCGACCGAGCGGCGTCAGACCGGTATTCTTATGGATGTTCATCCGGTCCCCCTGGAGTCACTGAAGCTTCGACAATCTCAGCTTTCCCGGTTCGGACCGGATGGACAAGCTACTGAAAGCTCACAACTAGCTACCAATGCGATCAGCTTTCGGGCTATCGGGCGCATCCAGGGAGGATGGGTATGTTCTTGGCTAACGGGCTCAAGCTGCGGGACCGCGGGTGCACGCTGGCACTGATGTTGGCGATTATATGTGTATGTGCGCCTGCACTGGCGGCAAACGCGTCGGATCAGGCGTGCCGGTCCATCGCCAAGCTCAAAATTCCAAGCGTGATCTTTACCGAGGCTAGCCTTCAAAAGCCGCAGGAGATCCCCGCAGATCCCTTCACTGCATTCACCGGCGCCTCGCCTCAGGCGGTAAAAGTGGGCGGGCACTGCCTTGTCCGAGGTGTTATCGGGAAACGCCAGGGGGTCGATGGTCAATCATATGGCACCCGGTTTGAGGTGCGTCTTCCGACGACCTGGAACGACATGTTCCTTTTCCAGGGCGGCGGCGCAGTTGATGGCTTCCTGGCGCCGGCCGTCGGGACCATTCCTTGCCGGAACTCGACCGCGGCTCCCGGGCTCTTGCGCGGCTACGCTGTTGTAAGCATGGATGGCGGGCACCCAAGCCCCGATCCGGCTTTCGGGGTCGATCAAGCCGCACGCATTGATTTTGCGTACGCCTCCATTGGCAAAGTCACTTCGGTCTCGAAGCAGGTGATTGCAAAGTTCTATGGGGCGGCTCCGAAAAAGTCGGTGTTCATGGGATGCTCGAATGGCGGTCGTGAGGCGTTGATAGCGGCTCAGCGATATCCGCTCGAGTTCGACGGCATTGTTGCAGGTAGCCCGGGTTTTCGTCTCAGTGCCGCCAACATTGCCGAAGCCTGGGATACTCGCCAGTACATGAGCATCGCTCCCAAGGATGAGGCCGGCCATCCCATTCTGTCCCGCGCCTTCTCCCAGCAGGATCTGAACATCGTCGCCAAGGCGGTTCTCGCTGCCTGTGATGCCCGCGATGGCATTGAGGATGGCGTCATCAACGCCTGGCAGCAGTGCCGGTTCGACCCAAAGGTCCTGTCCTGCCAAGGCGATAAGACGGACAGCTGCCTCACGGCTGGTCAAGTGCAGGCCATGAGCCGCGCGTTCGCGGGTCCGGAAAGCTCCGATGGCGAAAAGCTTTACAGCGATTGGCCATATGATACGGGCGTTGCGGGCGCGGACTGGAGAATGTGGAAGCTGGGCAATTCCCCCACTTCCCAGTCGGATGCAAATAACATCGTTCTGGGAGCCCGCTCGCTTCAATACTACTTCATGACGCCCCCGGCGCCGAATTTTGACCCCCTGAAGTTCGACTTCGACAAGGATCCGGCACGCGTTGCGGATACGGCCAAGCTCAATGATGCGACCGGCACGTATCTCGCCAGCTTCGCTGCCCACGGTGGAAAGCTGCTCTTGTTTCAGGGACTTTCCGATCCGGTCTTCTCAGCCAACGATCTGGTGCGCTGGTACAAGCAAGTCGTCGAGGTCACAAGCGGCGGCGATTTGGAAGCGACTCGCCGTTTCGTGCGCATGTTCATAATCCCGGGGATGACCCACTGCGGCGATGGCCAAGCCTTCGACGACTTTGATCCTTTGGCCGCCATCGAGGGCTGGATAAACCAAGACAAGGCTCCGGATTCTCTCGCGGCTGGCAGCAAGGCATTCCCCGGCAAGCACCAGCCGATCTGCGCTTATCCCACTCAAGCTGCCTATGGCGGTAAGGGAAATCCCGATGAGATCGCGAGCTATTCGTGTCGGGGATAAGAGACCTCGTCATTTGTTCGCTTCAATCTGCGCGCATTCCCGGAACAGGTCTCCCGGACCAAGGATCGGTTGGAAAAGCTAAACCCGGAATTTGTGGGCCGTGCCATAACGCAGTTGATGATCATGCCTGACTACGAAGCGTCGGCCGCCGATAGTCTGGACACAGCGCTCGCTGTGCTCGATGAGGTAATTGTTATCGGCTGAGATCTGACCGCCTCATCCCAGCGGACAAAACGGGGGCATCAGAGCCCGGACGCCTTGGTGAGATTTACGCGGAAACGATCGCGCCGGCGCTGATAATTTCGCGTCATCTCCGCGGAGGCATGGCCGAGCTGTTTTTGCACATAGCGTTCGTCGACCTCGGCCGACGAGGCGAGGCCGGCGCGCAGTGAGTGGCCGGCGAATTTCTTGGCCCGTTCGCCCTCCGACAGATCGCCGCGCACGCCGGCGGCGAGCGCCGTGCGCTTGACCAGGCGTGCGACCTCCTGGTCGTTCAAGCGATCGGCACCGACGGCTCTGCCTTGACCAGCAACGCGCCGAAACAGCGGTCCGTGCGCAATGCGCGCCAGTCTTAGCCAGGTCTGCAGAGCGACCACAGGGCAGGTGGCGTCGGAGGAGCCGCGGCCGATTTCGACCTCGCGCCAGCCGGTTTTGCCGCGCAATGTGACAAGCAGACCCTTATCGGCAAAAATCTCGACCCAGCCGCGCCCGTCCTCGGTCTGATCCCTGCCGACGTCGAGGCCGACGATTTCGGATCGGCGAAGGCCGCCGGCGAGACCCAAAAGCAGCATGGCGCGGTCGCGCAGACCACGCAGCGTGCCGCGGTCGAGGGTCTCGAACATGCGATCAGATCCTCGGGCAGGATCGCTTCCTTCTGCCGGGGAGGGGAGGCGTGGGTGTTGCGAACGCCAGCCATCACCGTGGCGATATGCCGGTCCTTGCGGTCCAGCGGCTGGCCGCGCTGGGCAAAATTCCAGGAGAGCGACGAAAGCCGGCGCTCGATGGTTGAAACGGTGTTGGGCTTTTTGTCGCCAGTGGCCGTACCTGACGCGCAGGCGGCGATATAGAGCCCGACGACCTCAGGATCGGGCGGGAACATCTCGATGCCTTGGCGCCGGCACCAGCTCGAAAAATGCTTCCAGTCGGCTGCGTAGGCGCGGCGCGTGTTGGCCGAACTCGCCGCCTCGATATAATCGCGCGCGCGGCCGGCGAGCGCCTCAAGATGCGCAGGCAGGCTGGGATTGGCAATGGCTGGAAGGGGAGGGGACGAGGCTAGGTCGGCATCGCCCATCTGCATGACGATATCGATGATGTCGGGCAAAGCCGCGGCGCTTTGTGTGTGAAGCTTGTCCGAAATTCGTAGCATGTTTCGGACATCTTGACCGTCACTTCGTCCGAAATCGGACCACAGATTTCGGACAAAGCCCCGGCATCAACCCGCCAATATCTCGATCTGCCGTCGCCGCTGCAAACGTCGCCTGTGAGAGGCGAGCCGCCTCTAAACTGGTCGTATATCCCGATTAATAATAAGAATGTAGTCAACTTCCATATTTTAGAGGGCACGCATGCTGCCACTCAACCGGCCTGATCACCACACAAAGTGAGGAAGAACCTGGTTAGGTGCAAAGCGACAATTGCCTCGACAGCGGGTCCCGGAAGGTTTATGCTGCCCAATCTTACCGCAATCCGAAATGGCGATTGAGTACCTTCACGAGTGAAGGGATTCCCGCGGTCTTAGAGATGAGTTGTCGAATGGCGCGAAGTCGCACAGAATCGCGAAGTCGCACAGAATCGTGTGTTTGATACCGATCAGGATCGCGAGCTATTTCAGGCGCAGAGAGGTCTTGCGCCCGATGCACGAGTTGCTCCCGGTCCAACGGAAGTGAATGGGGTGGAACTGCTTTGTCGACCAAATTGTTGACGGAACGTCCGGCGCCCATTGTTGCTACATGTCTGGATTCTTGGGGCGTTTTGGATGATGCAATCCACCATCTCACTCCAAAGGGCAGTGGAATCTGGAACAATGTCGCTTTTGTACGCAGGACATCCTTCGCGCCCGATTGGCATATTGTCTTTAACTCTGCTTCTATTTTTGGGCTCCCTGTTGATATCGAGGCGAGTCCAAACAGGACAATTTTTGCAATCGGCGAACCGCCGACGAAAGCTCATCGCGCATTTCATGAAGGGCAAGGGAAAAATACCATCGTCCTGACGTCTGACGCAGAGCTGGCTGCTCGGCAGAATGCAGAGCGCCGATTCGTTTTGTCTCCACCTATCACTCGGTCTTGGTCTGTAACAAAGACATATGACCAACTTCTGGTCAGCGAAGTCGTGGACAAGCCGCTTCGGCTCTCATGGATTACCAGTAACATCGCCCTGCTTAAAGGGCATCGATATCGGCTGGCGTTTCTGGAACGGCTGAGAGAGGAGCTCGATTTTGACCTGTTCGGCCGAGGTTTTCGGCTGATTGGAGATAAATGGGACGCACTCGCACCGTACCGTTACAGTATAGCTTTCGAGAATACTCGTGCTGATTACTATTTTACAGAGAAGCTTATGGACTGCTTCGTTGCTGAAACAATGCCGATCTATTACGGCAGCCCGGCAATCACGAGGTTCTTCCCTTCCGACTCAATGGTTCTGATTGACCCAGAGGACAAGAACGTAATCCAAAAAATTCAAGAAATCATCGACTCGGACCTCTGGAAGGAGCGTCGCGGCGCAATACAAGAGGCGAAGCGGTTGGTTCTTGAGAAATACAATACGTTTGCTTATCTCGCGGGCTTCATCGAAAGCGTTCACGATAAACCCTTACCGCCGGAAGTTATACACATCGGTTCGCCTGCGGTCGATTTTGGGACAGACGAATGAAGTACTCCAACGCTCGCTTCGCGTGCCCGGCGGTTGGTGGTCTGGCGAGATCGGTACGGAGCGCTCGGCGGAGAATGCCTACCTGCGCAGACGGGCCAGCACGGGCGCACGAGGTCATGCGCCCCCGGCTGCCGCTGATCAGACGAACTGGGGAAGGCCAGGAACGGAATTGAGGACCTCGTCCACGAGTTCGTCGCCGGCATGTTCCTTGGCGAAGGCGATCGTCTCGTTGGCGATGGCGGCGATCTTTAGAATGCTGAGACCCTCACTCATCAATTGCTGGCCGAGCCCCATGAGGCCGCCTCCGCCCTCTGGGTCGTTGCCATGATACTTCGCCACTAATTCCGAAGCTCCGGGAATGGCCGCGATCATGCGCGCAACGGGACCGTCGGCCGCGTGGCGTTGCAGGAAACCCAGCATTAACCCAACGGCCTTCTCTGCGAGAGCCGGGCCGATGCCGGCACCAGTGGCGATGCGCGATAAGAATTCTTCCATGGCAGGGTTCGTCTCTCTTTAATGAGGTTTACACGGGGCCGGTCCGGCGCCCAAAGCGCCCTTGGCCGAACCACAATTGAACTCCACAAAAATAGGCCGGCGGAAGTGCTATTGCAACTGCGCGTAAAACCGCCTCTGTCAACGCAAGCTGCGTCGGACGTGCGTATTTCGCAAAAACGGGACAGTCGTTCCGCTAAATCGCGGACAGCAGTTTCACTAAATCGCGGACAGCAGGATCGGGTCGACCCCCGGTTGCCTGGTTGAACTCATTTGCGATTGATTTCGCCGTTTTCGGCGCCGGTCAAGGGCGGCGGTGTTTTTTGCTTTCTCATGCTGTCGCCTTCGAGGGTGATGCGATGGGCGTTGTGGATGATCCGGTCGAGAATGGCGTCGGCTATTGTCGGCTCCGCGAATGCTTCATGATGCACCTTTCCTTGATCGCCTGGTCCGTTGCAGTCGGCGTTGAAGTTGATCGATCTGGTCGCTGGAAAGGTTTCCGCTTGGCCGCGGGCGTCACCATTTCTTTCCCACAAGATCCTTCAACGCGGCATTGTCGAGCATGGCGTCGGCCAAAAGCCGCTTCAGCCGCGTGTTCTCGTCCTCCAGAGCCTTCAGTCGCCGAGCCCCGCAGACATCCATCCCGCCGAAGCGGGCCTTCCAGTTGTAAATCGAGGCGTCGCTGACCCCGTGCTTGCGGCACAGATCGGCAACCGATACCCCGGCCTCATGTTCCTTCAAAATTCCGATGATCTGCTCTTCAGAGAAGCGGCTACGTTTCATGTCCTGGTCCTCTCGATGGGCCACAACGAACTTCAAACCGGATTAGATAAGAGGGGCAAGGTCAAGGTCGATGACTCAACTGTTGTGTGGGGAGAGCTCTTACTTCTCATTCGCTCCAAATGCGGACGCGGCGCACGAGCTCGGAAGTTGAGATCCCGTAGCGATCGTGAAGCGTCGGCAGCGCGCCAGCGTCGAGGAACTCGTCGGGCAGGGCGATCTGGCGAAAGACTGGGGTCACTCTCTCGCGCATCAGCAGCGCGGCAACGCCTTCGCCAAGGCCACCAATGATGGTGTGGTTCTCCGCCGCCACCACCAGCCGTCCCGAACGGCGCGCGGCAGCGAGTATCGCCTCCGTATCCAGAGGTTTGATCGTCGGAACGTGCAGAACGGCGCAGCCGATCCTGTCGGCTTCAAGCGCCTTCGCGGCCTCCAGCGCGCGCATGGTCATCAGGCCGCTGGAAATGAACAATACGTCCGCGCCCTCGCGCAGCATTCGCGCCTTGCCGATTTCAAATGTATAGTCGTCTTCGTCGAGCACGACAGGAACCTTACCGCGCGAAAGCCGCATGTAGACCGGCCCGTTGTAGTCCGCGATCGCCTCCGTGGCCTGTTCGATGTCGAGCGCGTCGCAAGGGTCGATGATCGTCAGGTTCGGCATCCCGCGGAAAATCGCGATGTCCTCCGTCGCCTGGTGGCTGGGGCCGTAGCCGGTCGTCAGCCCCGGTAAGGCGCAGACGATCTTCACATTGAGTTTCTCCTCGGCGATCGCCATGCAGATGAAATCGTAGGCACGTCGCGATGCGAAGACGGCGTAGGTGCTGGCGAAGGGCGTAAAACCCTCCCGCGCCAAGCCGGCGGCGGCGCTCATCAGCACCTGCTCCGCCATGCCCATCTGATAGAAGCGGTCCGGATGCTCCTGTGCGAAGACATGGAGATCGGTGTATTTCGCGAGGTCCGCCGTCAGGCCAACTATCCCGGGCCGCTGGTGCGCCAGTCTGGCCAGTGTGTGCCCGAACGGCGCATTGCGTGTCGGTACGCCATCGGGCGCGATCGACGCGATCATCGCCGATGTGGTCTTGCGCTCACCGGCATTGGCGGCGTGGCGCGGCGCGAACTTTGACAACTTCAACGCGGACGTCCCTTTTCCAAAGCTTCGAGCGCTAACGTCCATTCGTGCGGTTCGACGCGGATGAAATGCGTGATGTCGCGGGTTTCCAGGAATGGCACACCCTTGGCCATGCGCGTATCGCAAACGATCACACGCGGACGAGGTTCCTTCAGGCCGCGCGCCATGTCGAAGGCCTTGCGGACCGCCTCGATGTCGTTGCCGTCGACGCGCTGCGCATGCCAGCCGAACGCCTCGAACTTGTCGGTCACCGGTTCGGAGGAGAGCATGGCCGTCGACGGACCATCGGCCTGCTGATTGTTGAAGTCGACAATGGCAATGAGATTGTCGAGCTTGTGGTGGGCGGCCGACATCGCGGCTTCCCAGGTCGAGCCCTCACCGAGCTCGCCGTCGGACAAAAGATTGTAGACGAAACTGTCGCTTCGCTTGCGCGTCAGCCCCATGCACATGCCAACGGCAATGCCAAGGCCGTGACCGAGCGAGCCGCCGGTGATCTCCATGCCGGGCGTGTATGGCGCCATGCCGGACATCGGCATACGGCTTTCATCGCTGCCATAGGTTTCGAGCTCTTCCTCCGGCAGCACGCCCGCTTCGATCAGAGCCGCGTAGAGCGCGAGCGCATAGTGTCCGATCGACAGCAGGAAGCGGTCGCGTCCCTCCCACAACGTGTCCTCCGGCCGGTAACGAAGCGCATGGAAATAGGCGACGGCAAGCACGTCGGCGACACCCAGCGCCTGTCCGACATAACCTTGGCCCTGGACTTGACCCATCCGCACGGCGTGTCGGCGGATACGATAGGCTCGTTCGGCCAGGCTGACATTGCTGCCAGCGCGAGGCATCTCAAGCTCCGTTGTCCACTCAGCCATGGATTAGCATCCCACCGTTGACATCGATCACGGCGCCGGTGATGTAGCTGGCCAGATCGGAAGCCAGGAAGAGATAGGCGCCGGCTACGTCGCGCGCCTCGCCCAGCCGGCTGAGCGGGATTCCCTTGATGATGTCGGCGCGCATGGCGTTGGTCAGTTTGCCGCCGGTGATGTCGGTCTGGATCAGGCCCGGTGTGATGCAGTTGACGCGGATGCCTTCGGGACCGAATTCGCGCGCCATGGCCTTGGCAAGCCCCAGAACACCCGCCTTGGCAGCCGAATAGTGCGGGCCACCGAAGATGCCGCCGCCGCGCTGGGCCGAAACTGACGACATGCAGATGATCGAGCCGCCGCCATTTTCGCGCATGTGCGGGATGAATGCCTGGCTGAGATGGAGCACGCCGCGTAGGTTGACATCGAGGATGCGGTCCCAGTCAGCCGCGCTGATCTCCAGCGTCTTGACCGGCTGCGTGACGCCCGCATTGTTGCAGAGCACATCGATCCTGCCCAAGGTTTCTGTCACTTGCGCCGCCGCCCTCTTGCAGGCGTCGAGGTCCGCGACGTTGCACGCAAGGCCGATATGGTCGGGTCCAAGCGACGCAGCGGCATCACGCGCTTGCCCGTCATCGAGGTCGAGTATTGCAACGCGAGCCCCGTGCTGTACCATCAGCGCTGCCGTGGAGCGGCCAATTCCCCGGGGGCCCGCGGCCCCCGAAATCACCACGGCCTTGCCCTTCAGCAACAAGTCGAACTCTCCTGCTATTTCTGTTTGCCGGTGATCTAAAGTCGGTAGAACCGGGCGGCGTTGTCATGGAACAGCGCGAGCCGCTCCTCGTGCGGGTGGGCGATCGTAATTTCCTTGAAGGCGTTCAAAATGGCGTCGAAGCTCGAGAACAGCTTGTCGACGGGGAAGTTCGTCGCGAACATCGAGCGGCCGACGCCGAAGGCTGCGATCGCCTCCTCGATGCTCGGCGCCGTCGACCTGCATGCCGGTGTGATTGAGAATGATCTGCACGGCGGGAAAGTCGCGCGCCAGTTCGAGGAACTCGCTCATCTGCGGATAGTAGAGCTGCGGGTCGAAGCTCAGCCCGCGCTTCGCCAGCTCCCGGAAGCCGCGCCGCCATTCGGGCGTACGACTGACCTCCGGCCGCGCCAGATAGGTCTCGGCGGGGTCGGGATGATAATTCATCGGCTGCCGCATGCCGCGGAAGTTCGGATATTCCATGTGGCGGTCGAGGAGGTCGCCGACGTCGGGTTGGGACAGGTCGGCATAGCCGACGATGCCATGGGGAAAGCCTCGCTTATTGGCGATCTCCTGCAGCCAGCGCGTTTCCCCAACCGGATCGCCGGGATCGAGAAGCAGCACTTCGGCTCCGGTGGAAGGGCACGAGCGATCCGGACGATCTGGCCTTCGTGGAGGGACAATTTGCGTGCCGGCATTATCGATGCTCGCTTCGCCGATCGCTGGGTCGATCAGCTGGAGCGCTCCGAGCGCAGTTTCGCGCGTGCGGCGACGGCTGATCTGCGACCAGCCCGACCTCGCATGCACAATGCCGATGTTTTCCGCGACCGGACAGCTCGGGCAACAGCGCCAGCTCCTGATGCACCACCGCGATGATCGGGCTGTTGTGGTCGGCCTCCGACGAGGCGAAGCCAATCTCGCCGGCTTCGCGTGAGGTCAGCCCTGTGACGATGCGGATGAGAGTGCTTTTGCCGGCGCCGTTGCCGCCCAGGAGCGCGTGGATTTCGTCGGCCCGGACCTGAAAACTCACACCCCGCAGGACACGGGTTGCGTCATAACTCTTCTCGATATTGGCAGCTTCGATCAGGGGCTTCCTGGTCAATATCTGTCCAACTCCCGGCACGTTGCCGGCGCTACCCAAGCTTTGGGTTGAACTCGGCTCCATCCTGTATCTCCTTCCGGGACCACTGTGCGACCGATTGACATTCGGCTCAATTTTCGTTTCTTAACATTCTGTGTAGCTGAGCTTAACTGACGAGGACGAGGTCAGACATCAAGTTCAATTCGATGACGCATTTCGAGGCAGTCGCGCGGCTCGGCGGCGTGGCAAAGGCCGCTCAGGAATTGCAGGTGACACCTTCGGCGGTTAGCCAGCAGCTGCGGCTGCTCGAACACCAACTCGGGGTGCGGCTTTTTCAGCGCGAAAAGCGCCATCTCTCGCTCACGATCGACGGTGAGCGGCTCTTCCAGACCACGACCCAGGCTTTCGAATCCATACGCGAGGTGCGTAATGCCATTGTGCGGCAGCGCGAAAGCTTCCAGCTTAGCCTGCGCGTCAGTCCTTCCTTCGGCGAGAAATGGCTGGCGCCGCGGTTGGCCGAGTTCAGCAAGGGCTATCCGAGCTGGAATTTGCGCGTCGCCACGCCCAATTTCTCGGATTTCGAAACGGAGGTCATCGATCTCGATCTTCGTTATGGCGACGGCGGCTGGGCCGGCCTTTATTCGGATTGCGTCGTCAACGATCTGATCCTGCCGATGTGCTCGCCTTCCTATCTTGCCGAACTGCGCGCGATCTCACCGGATCCGCGGGAGCAGCTTCGCCATGCGCGGTTGATCGACAGTGTGAAGGCCTATTTCCGGTGGGATTATTGGCTGCCGTGCAACGGTATCCAGGGCGCCCGCATGACGTATCCCTATCGTTTCGACCGTTCGTCAATGTCAGTTCAACTGGCGAAGGACGGTGCAGGTGTGGTCCTGGAAAGCACATCCATCGCATTCGAGGACCTGGTGTCAGGTTCTCTGGTTCCGGTCTCGATAGAGTTCGAGGTCATCGAGTTTCCGGGATACTGGCTGGTCTGTCCTTCGCGGCATATGAACCGGCGCGCGGTTCGCCTGTTTTCGGACTGGGTGTCACGCGTGGGTAAGCGCGACACCGATCTGGCTCGCCGGTTTCTGGCGGATAAGCAACTGCGCATATCGTTCGAACGACGGCCTCATTTCGGGGCACGGGATGACAAAGCGGCGCCAATGGCGTGAACAGTTCGGCGTTCAAGACATGGCAAGACGAAGATTGACAGCACGTTGCGGTTGAGGAGCTGGCAAAACCCAGGCTGTGTGCAAGCGAATGGGTTGGCCCCGCTTTTCATTTTCCGCGTAGCCTGTGCCTGTGGCTGCCCGCGCCACAAGGCATTGGTGCAAAATGTGGCATTAGGCACAATCAGCTCTTTGATGCCGCCTGCTATGTCGGCCTTGCCGGGCAGCGAACGGACTCCGGGCGTGCGCACGCCGTCATGCGGTTGAGAACGGCGCAGCCGATGGCGACCTCGGTCTGCTGAGCCGAAAAGGAGCGGGCTCGCAGGCGACGTCCGATCAGCCCCTTGTAGCGCCCGACGGCGGTCTCGATCAGGGCGCGCTTGCCATAGCCGGTGGACGCCTGCCAATTCAGCCTTCCATCATTGGCGATCGCCGTGATGTGACCGTCCCTTTGACCGGGTGGTCCGGTGTCATCACTCTCCACGGCCGTTGAACGTGGCGGGATGACTATCCTTGCGGGGACGCTGTGTTGCAGCACCGCGCAGTAGGTGGGACCGCCATCATATGCTCCGTCGGCCGTGAATTGGTCGATCTCTGCGTCGATCCGGTCGAGCAGCGGCTTCACCTGCGTGGGATCGTCGCCGTCCTGGTCGGTCAGACAATGGGCGATGATCTCGCCGCTGTCGGCATTGAGAACCAAATGCAGCTTGCGCCAGGTCCGGCGTGATCTGGCACCGTGCTTGTCTTCCAGCCATTGGCCGGCGCCGTAGACTTTCATCCGGTGCTATCGATCAGCACATGCAGCGGACCGTCCTCGGATGCCGCTGCCGCTTGGCCGATGGTTCCCATATCTGCGCCCGGCGGCTTAGCGTCGTGTGATCGGGAACCGGTAGATCAAGCCCCATCAGATCGAGCAGCGAGGTCGCCAATCCCTCGCTCTGGCGCAGACGAAGCCCGAAGACGCATCCCAGTGTCAAGACCGCCTCGATGGCGAGATCGGAATAGCGGGGCTGGCCGCCGCGGGTCGTTCTTCGCGGCGCATGCCACCTGGCCAAGGCTTCTTCTGTCAACCACAGCGTCAGACTGCCGCGCCGCCGAAGGCCCGCCTCGTATTCCGGCCAGTTTGTCACCTTGAATTTCATCTTCGCGACTCGGTGACGGCGGCTGGCATTGTGTTTGTAGGGTATCGGGCGAAGATCATGTCGTTGGCGATCTCGCCTGCCTATCGGCAAACCCTTGAAAAATGTTCCACGCACCAACGCCTCGACAAACACCTTTCTTCATACATTTCCCGAACGACCCCCAGCGCAAAGCCTCCCCATGAGAAAAGAGCATCCCATGTCTTTCACGCCATTGATTGCCCCGAGATCAAGGCCCGCTACCGGGATTTTCATCTGATCAGCATTGTGGTGCGGAACGCTGGAATCGACGTGCCGGATGCACAGGCGTTGAACGACACGATTGCGGCGGCGGAACAGGCGGCGCTTCGCGATGACGCCCAAAGGGACGCGCATCTTGCGGCGTGGGCCGTTGCCTACGAGGCTTTCGGCACAAAGGCCAATCGAACGCCGTGCTCGGCCGCCGCGCTTCTCAAGCGGGTGCGGAAAGATGGCTCTCTCCGCGGATTTCCCCACTGGTTGATGCCTACAATGCCGTCAGCGTGTTGTATGGCCTTCCGATTGGCGGGGAAGATCTCGATCTCTACCAGGGGTCCCGAGACTTTTAATTGCGAAGGGAGCGGAGCCATTCGACACGATCGAGCAAGGTGAAATGGTAACCGAGCATCCCGAACCGGGCGAAGTCATCTGGTGCGAGGTGTCACGTGCCGCCGCTGGAACTGGCGGCAGGGGCGGCGCACCATGGGTCACGGTCGATACCCGCGCCATGTGGCTCGTGCTGGAAGCCCTCGGCCCAATGTCAGCTAAACAGATGACGGGCACCGGAGAGCATTTGATGGGACTTATCCAAGCGTTGTGCCCGGGTGCGCGAATCGAAACCGCGCGGTCCGCGATCTGGCGGATGACCTTCGACAGCTTTCTGCCAGCATCGGAATTGTCGGCATGCTGACTGGCGCATTCATGGCCGCCAAACGACATGGCTTCGGACGCACCTTCGGATGCTGGCTCGCCGACGTCCTGCTGGCGCAGCGGTTGGGCTGGGCCCATGCGGTGCCGTTGCTGGGCGCGGAGGTGGCTTTGGGCTCAGGACCCGGCCGCTCCCGCCGCTCGACAATTGCCATTGCGGCGAGCACCGGGGATGAAGCCGATCGAGCGAAAGGACTGCTTGCCGCCCAGGCGCGCGCTGCGTTGCGCGCAATTGATCTTCACGCCGAACTCGGGCGCCGCGCGGACCGGCTGCTTGCCGTCGCCCCGAAACTCAGGGCCAAGGCGGCAGACGCCGTTGTCGGAAAGCTCCTGTCCGACGATGCGATCGTCGCGTCCGAAAAGATCGCCGGCATGAGTGATCGCGGCCTGCGCCGACTGTTCGACCGGCTGGTCGAACTCGGCGCCGTGCGTGAACTGTCCGGCCGCCCAACCTTCCGCATCTACGGACTGTGAAGACCATGGTGGAAGCGGCGCGCAGACGAGGGAAGGGCCGGTCAGATGACGGTCGATCAGGCGACCGCCTGTTTGATAAGGAACTGGATCACCTACCGCCGGAGGCGCGCTGGCGCGAATGGATGCACCGCGTCGAGGCGACCATTTTTGCGGCCAGCGAGCCGGTCAACCACGAAACGCTCGCCCGCATCGTCGGCAAAAGCTGCAGCATTGATCTCCTCATCGGCGACATCCGCGAAGAACTGCGCGGTCGGCCCTATGACCTCGTCGCCGTCGCCGGCGGCTGGAAGCATCTGACGCGGCCGGCCTATGCCGATGCCATCGCGCGGCAGACCTCACGCAGTCAGAGGTGCTCGTGCTGATGTGCATCGGCTACTTCCAGCCGATCACCCGCGCCGAGTTGTCTTCGTTCTTCGGCAAGGAGATCAGCCGCGATCTCATCGGTCATCTGCGCGGCGCGAAGCTGATTGCGTCCGGTCCGCGCAGCCCAACGCCCGGCGCGCCTTACACCTATGTCACGACCAAACAATTCCTACTGGAGTTCGGGCTCGACACACTGCGCGACCTGCCGGATTTCGAGGCGCTTGAGGATGCAGGACTGCTAAGCAAGGAAAAGCTGCTGGCTGGCGATATCATGCCAGGGTTTGCCGATGACCGCGATCCTGGCGCTAGCGCCGTAGGGGACAAATAGTCCCCGCGCCAAGACAGGAGGGGCCGCCGTCAATCCGTCAGGCTTGTGCAACTCCAACGTTGTGGTGTGGCTTTGACGTGGTTCGATCGGCGACCACGCGCAGATAGGCCGTCAGCACGTCGGCGGGAGTCGGCGAAGCGAGCAATTAATTCATCATGGCCGCTCGCTGCCAGGATCACTCGGCGCCGTTGCGAGTGTGGGTGCCGTCGGTCCCTGTGGACCTGCGATGCGATACTTCCCAAAAGGGCGTGGGCTAGACCTGTTCGGTCGTGAGTATCCACCAAGACCACATCGATGCGTTTTGTTCATCGACCACGATGCGAACCAGGTCTCCTGCGTCGCCACAGCGGGATCGGTCGATCCGGCTCGTCGATTTTTCCTCGATGCCATATCCGCGACAGCAGATAGCGGCTTGCGGAAGCTTGTCCGGCTTCAGCAAGCGCGTCTACAGATGGAACGAGAGCCTTGTCGCGGCGAGTCGTATCCGCGACTATGGTGTCGACGATGGCGAAGGTGACCCAACGTGGCGCGCTCAATCTTATTGCCGATTTGGGGGTGCGGGAGATGACCGGGAGAGGGCGGTATCGAGCATGGGCAATTATCTGGACTCTCCCTCGTTTGACGATAGACCGAGAAATACTCGCCGCGTAAAGTTGCATTCAGTGGGGGATAATAAATGCCATCGTTGAAGACAAATCTCGTCAAAAGAATTGATCGGCTTCCCAAGCCGACCAACGCTGCAGACGCCATGCAACCACTTTCGAAGCGGTCAGTAATTCGATTCACAGCACACAGGACCGGTTCAAGGAAAACGTCGCAACCAAAGGGAAAATCATTGTCACCCTCACCATGGCGCGCCGACAGGCGCCCGCAAAGATTGTGGTCGAAGACAATGGCATGGGGCTCGACGGCAGAAACTATGACGCTTTCACCACTACCGATACGGACAATAAGATTGCGCGCGGAGGCAAGGGCGTAGGGCGTCTATTGTGGCTGGATTGCTTTGACGCGATCAGCGTGTCCAGCACTTCGGTAGAAGATGGCGACCCGAAGCGCCGGAAGTTTCGCTTTGTCCTATCGCAATCCGACCAGATTCAAGACTACGAAGAGAGCAAACTCGACGCCACGGCACCGGACACCGGGGTAATGGTCGAGTTTGATGGGCTCCGTGACAATGGCTATCGTGCCAAATTCCCGGGTCGCCCAGCGTACGTCTTTCAGCATTTCACGTCGCATTTCTTGCCGACCTTCATCGGGTCGCGCTCGCCTCGCATCACGGTGCACTGCGGTGACGAAACCCGCCACTATCCGGATGAGATCAATTCGATCATCTATCGTCGGGAGACCATCGAGGACATTCCAACCGCTGACTATGGGCCGCTCACACTCACGTTGATGGAGTGCGATAAGGTTGCGAGCGCGGATCTGCAGAGGTCGCACTTCGTCCATTTCATAGCGCACGACCGAACGGTTCATTCCCAAAAGATCGACGGCAAGCTCGGCCTAAAGTACTTTGGGGTAAACGAGGACCGGGTCTTTCACGCTGTGCTCACCGGCAAATTCCTGGACGACAACGTCAATCAGGATCGCACGAAGTTCCAGTTCGAGGACGCGATCCTCGATCGCATCGTGAGCGATGTCTGCACACCACACATCGAGAAGGTCCTGGCAGAACCGCTGCAAGCACTGCGCCAGGATCAGCGAACCAGGGTCAAGGCAATTACCGAATCCCTACCCATCTGTTGCATTCGGCGACGTCGATGAACTGCAAGAAAAGCTCCCTTCGGGGGAGCTAAACGATGATGCGATCTTCGGACATCTGTCGCGTGAGCGCTATCGCCGGGATCAGCGCCAAGCGGAGAAAATTCGCGCGGTGCTGGAGCGATTGAAGGAGCCGTCCGTCGATGTCAATTCGTTTGCGAGCGCAATCGAGGCCGCCGGCAAGGCAATCGAAGAGGCGGAGCAGAAGAGTCTCACCGAGTACATCGTTCGCCGAAAGGTCGTGCTCGATTTCATCGAGATCCTGCTGGAGAAGGTCCGCGACGATACGCGTGACAGCAGCTATCAGCGCGAAGACATTTTGCACTCGTTCATCTGTCCTCTGCGGGTCAACACCCTAGCCGATGGCGCCAGAAAGGTAGTGCCGGCGGCGTCGCACGACCTCTGGATCATCGATGAGCGATTGACCTTCGCCCAGTATTTCAGCTCGGATGAGGAATTCCAGAATCTCTCTGATGCAGTCGCCAGCGACGAGCGGCCGGATGTTCTGATTTTCGATCACGTACACGGCCTGCGCCAGACCGAGGATCCCTCGCGCGTGCTGCTCGTTGAGTTCAAGCGCCCGGGACGAACCAGCTATGCCGCGGACGAGAACCCCCAGCATCAGGTCGAGCGCTATGTGCGCCGGCTGCTTGAAGGGGGGAAGCTTGACGTCAAGGGGCGCCCCATAAAGCTGAAGGAGGACACGGTTTTCTATTGCTTCATAGTTGCCGACATCGTGGGCAAAATGGACGACTGGACCTATTCGTGGGACCGCACTGCCGACGGGAGAGGGCGCTACTACCAGCCCCGTTCGGGTTTTAAAGGGTCGATCGAGCTCATCGGGTGGGACACACTCCTCAGTGACGCCAGAGAGCGGAATCAGGCATTCTTCGATCGCGCCGGCATTTCTGGAAAGAGCTTCTTTGTGGAAACGCAGGAAACATCCCATCAGCGTCTTCGGGCCGAGGACGAACACGCTGCAAACGCGATCTCACTAGCTGACGCGGCAACGGTTTGATCGGCGTCTCTCCACCGTGCTGCCAGATAGCTCGAGTCCGATGAACGCTGCGGGATTTTGTGTTTGAGGGGAGACAAGATGGGCTTGATGAATCTCAGTGACCGCGAGAAACAGGCTATTGGAGCCATCGACAGCGGGGCGCTTCACGACCTGGTTGACCAGGCCATCAGGTCAGAGCAACTCGGAAAACTCAGCAATCTACCGCTCTACAACTGCGGAGAATACGTGGCCACCAAGCTCCGATACTTCGATCAAGCGCTTGCGGCATACAGGATCGCGAAATCTGCGAAGAAGCGGGAAGGAATTCTACATTCTATTCGTAAAGCCGGCAGTGATCTGACTTTTGCATTCGGTCAGATGAAGCAGCGCTTGGAGGTCGAGGAACGCGAAAGCCAGTTGTTCTTCATCTACGATCCGACGATTGCTCCGTTTCGTCTGACCCAGGACATGCAGGTTCGTGTCAGCTACAAGTGGCGCCGAACGATCGAGGATGAGTGGACTTCCGGTTCCATCATCTTCAAACACAAGGTCCAGCCCCGTTTCGACTATCATACGATCGCTCAGCCCAAGTCTAAGCGCAAGCCGAGCGCCAGGGAAGCTTGCGGAGGACCGCGAGACCGACCTGCTACGCGAATGGGAGCACCTCGAGCAGCTGGCTCATTGGTCAGTGGCGACTATTTTCGGGCGGGTCATGACAGGGGGGGTATCCCCGGTGAGTTTGAGGTCAGGCTCGGTGACGGTGACCACCTGAACAATTTCAGCGCTGATTTCTGGGGGCGCAAAGCCAACACTTGAAGCTTAGTCAGCTCTCCATGGCCTTTTCTGCCGCAAATTTGCCAGCTCTCCACGTGTTGTGGACGAGCCAGTCTTCGGCAAGAAAGAACTCTCCACCCAGCACCTCAGCCCCCTCGGTCACGAGGCGCCGCTTCATTGCATCCTCGCCTACGATCGCCGTCTTGGCGTTAGAATACGGTGCGGCATCTGGGACGGGATGAGGGTACTTTATCACCCACTTGAATTGCCCCTGTGGGTATGCACTTTGGATCTGGTCGCGACGGGCCGCGGGGCTGCGGGAGAAACCGACCTTAATGATGGCGCGGCCATCAACGTCGGCGGGTGAACGCCCGAGATAGGCCGATGTATCGCCGCTGAGCTCCAATATGTAGAGATGCTTGGGGCCATCGGTTTCGCCAACCCAGTACGGTTCGGTCGCGGGTGGGATCGCGCGACTTGGCGACAAAGCGGACTCGAGCGTCTGGATTGTGCCGTTGACGCGGCTCCCTTGGCCATAGACGGGCACCTCATAGACATCGAGTTGCATGAGATGCTCGGCTTCAACTGCGTCAACCTGGACACCACTAGATCCGATGTATTCGGCGTGCGCGCTCGCATACGCGGCTGGAAACAACTGCTCGACAGGTTTCCAATCCTCCTGGACGATCCGCCATGCGCGGGTTGCCTGCACGGCGAACAGCCATTTGCCTCTCGAGGCAGGGTCCATTTCCTTCTCGGCCCAGCGGTCGCCGGCGATGAACTGACTGGCATGGCCGGCGTTGTGGGAAACCTCGAGGAGGCCCACGACCTTGCCCCGCATCTCCTCGGGCCCCTTGCCCTTGGTGACGTAGATCGCCACCAATGCATTGGGAGTGGATAATCTCAGATAGCGGTTGCGCTTGGCCTCGTCGGCAAAGCCGATGCAGCCCCAACTCGCGGGGTCAAACCCCCAAAAAGAGGTCAGCCAAATATCACGGCCGCTCGGAAGTCTGTCGACGTCAGGAGCCAGGTCTGGAATCGATCGCCAGTCGAAGGCGAAGACCTCACGTTGTGCGGCATCGATGTCGATATCGCCCAAGGCTCCGCGGATATACGCCATGGCGTCAGGCTCCGGATGCCTCTCGCCGCGCTTGACTAGCGTCGTGAGCGGCGGCAGTCCGCGATCATGCAAAGCGTGCAGGACGACCTCCAGATTCTTGCCCAGACCGCGACCTGTCGGATGGTTCCAACCGACGGCGTCCCCCACCTGCTGATATGTCGCACGCGTTTGCCGCACCGCTTTTTCCGCAAGGAAGCGTGCAATTTCGGCTTGCATAGAATCCATCGATCCCCCAATCGATCACTATGGTAAGTGTGCTTCAGGTGCCTACGTCCCGACGGCCAGCGGCTACTAAGCCTTGCCTATGCGTTCAACGCAATCTATATTCTGTTCAACACAGGAGGTTCTCATGGCTGCGCAGACACGGACGGCTGCAGAAAGCGAAGCAACGGTCGCATCGACCCGCAATAAGCTTGTACTCGAGCAAGCGAAAGCCGCCGGACTGCTCGGCGCGGCGAAGAATACCCGTCTTTCGGGGCGAGTGCCTTCGGAGTTGATCGAGGCGGCCAAGAAGCGCGCTCATGTCACCTCGGACACGGAGCTGTTGGAACTGGCGCTGTCGCGCCTGGCCCTCGAAGATGACTTTGGCGCCCGCCTGGTCGGACGTAAGGGCAGCATCCCGGCGGACATAGATCTTGGGGTTTGATCTTTCCGAAACCCTCCGATCGCTAAAGCCCCAAAAGCACAACGGAACGCTGAAGCGCAGGGCCGACGACGATCTCCCATGGGTTGCTGACGAACCTGCGATCGGGGGACCGCTGTTTCTGGATACGAGCGTCTATCTGGATGTCCTGCAGGGACGAGCACCGGTTGAAGTCGATACGCTGCTTACCTATCGCCGATGCCACCATTCCGCGGTCTGCCTTTCTGAGCTGACCCACGCCTTTGGCCGGCTCGACCCAAAGCATGCCTCCACAAAAGCTGTCCTCGAGACAATCAAAGCCACGGTGGAGGACATTCCGGACCACCGTCTTCATGACCCGGATGCAGCGATGTGGGGACAGGCCGGTGTGTTGGCTGGCTTGCTCTGCCGGCTGAGCAATCTGCCCAAGGGGGAGGGGCACGAGCGCCGCTTCGTAAATGACGCCCTCGTATTCCTGCAGGCGCGTCAGTTGGGGGCGGGCGTGCTGACCGGCAACGTCCGCGATTTTGATTTCCTTACCCAGATTCTGCCGACCGGACGGATCATTCTCTATCGAGCTCCGCCGGGACCGCAGACATCATGAACGTCACGGTCGGCCCTCCTGTCGATATTCTCCACGAACTGGAACAGCTGGGTCGGGCGCCGGCGACTGACGTTAATCACCTGCAGAACACTCCGGCGTTTCTGCGTTTTGCGGAGTTATGTCAAACTCGATACCCCCAGATTAGATCTGGCTCCATGCTGCGACTTTCGCTTGCCTCAGCATTGCGGCAGCTCGGCTTGGCCTGTCTCGTCGGTGGCCAGGGTTCTGGGTTGGCAGCGAGTGCGGCCGAAATATCGGATGGCCTCGACAAAGCCATCCGGAGCACGGCATCGAGGCGACTGCACCTGTGCCCGCTCGATCTGGCATCGCGCCTTCCGACGATCTCCTTCGGTCCAAATCAGGTGCGGTGCTTTTCGGCGACGGAGCTTGAGGAGCTTTTCGACGTTTTGCGTCTTCATCGGGCGAACCAGAACTGGTCGTTCGATAGCAAACGCTTCTCCGAGTTCAATTGGCTCGTCGTCGACGAGAAGGTTTCCCACGACGACATGGGTCCCGACGGGAGAACACTGCCCGGCCTGTTCGTGAATCTTAGCCAGGATTTTGGACGAATCGAACCGCACAAAACTAGCCTCCCTTCATCTGTCGAAGCTGCGCTTTTTGGACTCCTCACAATCCCCTGGGAGCAGATCGCTGAATACAAGGACATGGAATGGCGTGGTTTTAGAGTTCCTTGGGTCTACACCGTCGACTCTGACGTGTTTGCTCGTCGGGTTCCGCCACCTTCTCCAGACAGCCTGAGCTGGGAGCCTGCATGGCAGTTCGATGTCAATGGCGACGAGCATGAATATGAAGCGCCGGTCGCCTATCCGCTAAATGATGACAGCGACAGCGCAATTACCTGGCTGACCGACGACGCGTGGAGTGACATTGTAGCGGCGCGCCGGACGACGTTGTTCGACCGTCCTGTTGCGCACTTCTTTGTCCGTGGATTTCAATCAGAAGCCATCGACGAGTTTCTTGCCCATATTTCAACGATCGAGGCGGCGCTCGGCTTGCCTTTGGACCATGACCCACGCGCCCGAAAAAAGATCGAAGGAAAGAATCCCGGCGCGACGCGCCGGGCCACGCTTCGCATTTCCGGACTGCTCAACGATGGTTCGTTTGGGAACGCCTATTCCAAGCTTTTCGGGCTTAGGAGCGATTTCCTACACGGGAGGCCGATGGCGGACATATCCGGGAACGATAGACGAAGTGCCAGAGAACTCGCTCGCAAGGTGGTGTGCGGGCTTATTGGCGCCGTATCGTCGGATCCGATGGTGAACCGCGAACAACTCCTTGATGGCTTCCTGGATAGGGGGAGCCAGCTAAGCCAGCACGGCGGACCGCCCGCAAGTGAGGCTGCCCATGGCCATTAGCGTCTTGCCCCCGAGCCGCCAGGGCGTGCAGAGTTTTGCAACAAAGTTCGCGCTGCAGCAGGACAGATGGAACGATTTTTCCTTCATGACGCTGTATCACCTCTACTATCAGGTCGAGGGAAGCCCTCCTACTTTGATCGGGCCGGTCAAGATTCTACGGCGAGGCCAAACCACGCAAGACGGCATCCTGATCACCGAACCATTCGACCGGCTTCCGCCTGACTTCGGCTCTGTTGGCAGCTCACTCGACTATTACCAGCGGCTCAATGAGATTGCTGGGGAGGACCGAGATGAGATTCTGGGCTCGTTGAACGACGTCGTTGCCAACTCGCAACTAGAGCCGCTATTCAGCCAGGAGGAAGGCTGGCGAATATCTCTGTTCCGCGACAATCCGGAACCCGAGGGCTTCCTTTCCGATGCTAGACAGATTCACTCTCGCAATGCCAGCGAGGTTCCAGACCTCCATCTGTCGTTCACATTCCATCCGGCCGGATGGGCGGCGCCGATCCAGCTCTATTTCGATGCGCCGAGCCCACTGTTTTATTTCGGCCCGACACGCGAACTTGGCCCCAGCAAGCGCAAGGTCTTGCTCCCACGGCGAGTGATGGTGCTGATTGGACGCAACGGATCGGGCAAGAGCACCTTCCTATCGCGCATCGCACGGGTCGCGTTTGCGTCGCCATCGGACAGAACGTGGCCTCAGTTGACCGCCGTCGGCGTGTTCGATCCACCGTCAATTGGCTTCATGCGCATTATCGCGGTTTCGTACAGCGCGTTCGAGAACTTCTCCGTGCCCGGGTTGTATGAGACTGAGCTCGAGCAGATCGCATCGGACATGGAGAGGGGAGGCGGTCGCTACGTCTACGCCGGCCTTCGCGACGTCGTTGCCGAAGTGCGAGAGCAATTGTCATCCGCACGGGCCAAGCCGACGGACGTGGATGAAAGAACTGTCCTGGACATCGAGGATCGACGATCGAGTACGAAACTGAAGTCGCTCGAGCAGCTCGCTGACGAGTTTGTTCGCCTAATCGGGCAGATCGCGGAGCATGGAGATGATGCGCTGTTCGATGCTGCTCTTGCGCTGGTGCTCGCCGACGCCTCGTTTGCCGATGTTGCCGGGACGGATCGACAGGCTCTGCTTGGTGCCAATCCCCGTTCAAGCTTTCTCGGATGGAGCACAGGCCACAAAATCACGATGCATGCGATCGCCTCGCTGGTGGCACATACGACGAGAAAATCCCTCGTGCTCTTCGACGAGCCTGAGACACACCTTCATCCCCCGCTCATTGCAGCGGTCATGCACGCCTTGAGATTGGTACTGGAAGAAAAGAACGCGTTCGCAATCGTGGCAACGCATTCACCGGTGATCCTCCAGGAGACGTTGGCACTGCACGTGAGGGTCATAAGGCGGATCGGATCGGAATTTGAGGTCTTTATCCCGCCACGAGAGACATTCGGCGAGAACGTGGGAACCTTAACCCACGATACCTTCGGTCTGACTTCTGCCGCGACAGACTTTCATGGGATTCTTGATCTACTCATTCAGGCACACAATACAATCGAGGACGTGAACCAGCATTTTCGGCCGGGCCTTAGCGGGCAGGCGCTCGCATACGTGCTTGCGGGCCTCGCCCGGAAGGCTCGCCAGTGAGAACCCTGCCATGTCCTTCTCGCGAGGAGGCGCAAGCCTACCTCGTGCGCGCTATCGAGACCTACGTTCACGCCGGTATTGCGAAAGGCTATGCTGCGACCCAAGCTGAGATCGACAGCGTGATTGCCATCTACGACGCTTATGACGCGGGTTTGGGGGGCCCCGCGGAAATCCTAAAGGGCGGCGCGCTTCTTCAGCAGTTTCGCGACGCGATCTATAGCGGGTATGACTTCACCCAAGCGGGTGGCAAGTTAGCGTCGGTTCGAGCGTCGCTAATGGCAGGAATTGAGCTGTGCCCGATATGTGGAATTGCACCGCCGCGCCAACTGGATCACCATCTTCCGCGGTCAGATTACCATCCGTTGGCTGTTTATCCTCGCAATTTGGTGCCCCTTTGCCAAGAGTGTAATCAGTCGAAGAGCAAATCGGCTGCCCTAGAGCCTGCCCAGCAGTTCTTTCACCCCTATTTCGAAGCGGTTCCGGATACGTCATTCTTGCGAGCCGGCGTCACAATTGAAGGGGGCGGCCTGGTTGCTACGTTTGACATTGATCCAGCCGCTCCAATCGAAGCGCTAGTTAGCTCGCGCCTCTCATTTGTCTTGCAGCGCCTGAAACTCAACGAACGCTATGCGCGGGAGATCAATATCTATCTGACCAGTCAGGCGACCGCAGTTAGAATCCTGTTTGATAGTGCTGGCGCTGAGGGTGTCCGCAGCTATCTTCTTGCACAGGCAGATGTGGAGAGCCGAGAGTTTCACCTCAATCACTGGCGGCCCGTTCTGCTCCGAGCACTTGCAGCCCATGTCGGGTTCTGCGGTGGGGAATTTGCAGAGGTATTGCCAGCTTGATCCAAACAGTTCCCTTTTCGATCATGTCCGGCTTCCCGCGACGGCTGACCAGATCAGTTAGCTCACGTGCCACCCGGCGATCGGAGATCGAGCGAACACTTCGGCTTCTGACGGCCGCAACGGCGAGGTCGGAGCGTGGCGCTTCTCTACCGTCCGACTGGAACGACTTGGTGGTGTAAGATCAACGGGCGCAGTTCACCTCTCCTGTGATAGGTCTCTCGGCAATTGCTGTCATACGGCCGATTGGAAGATTGCTTCATCTCGCCCGGCGCATCCATGTCTAGGTCCGCGAGACGCGTTCCGATTGCAGCCGTGATCGCAGCGAATGCCGAAGCGAAGTTGCCATCAAATACGTATCCGAGCATACCGCCATGCTTGACGCGCTTGCCATACTGGCCCGTATGAATCGCATCATTCCCCGGGTGACTGCCAACCTTAAGCCTTAAGCCACACCTTCCCTCATAGGCACAGGAGCCGCCCCGGCACTTCTTGACGGGTGGCCCAGACAGGCCCCGGTGGCGGTAAGCGTCGAATTCCGATACGCCCGTTTCTGGCCTCTGCAATGAGACCGCCAGGCAAGTTGGATGAGGGGCTGACAAGGCCTTTGGCCAAATAAGGCTGCCTAAGCGAAATTCTCCAATTCTATCAGCCCCAAGCTGAGCATCTCGTCGACGATCACCGAACTGATTTGGAGTTGAGTCACGTCTAGTTTGCGCAACCAGTCCCGCGCGTGCTGGACGCTCAAATCGGAGTTTGGGAAATGAGGCTCAAGCGCAGCGGCAGCGATCCGCGAAAGTCCAAGTTCCATGAAAGACCAACCAGACCTCGTACATACACCGAGCTCAAGCGCCAGTGAGAAGTCAAAGATTTCTCTGATCCGCGCTTCGAATCCGCAGTGCCGCAATGCCAAGGCCAGGACATCAATGTAGGCTTTTCCGAGTTGCACATACCGGAAGCGGATGACGTCCTCAATGAGGTCGAACTCCTTACGGATCACATCATTGATGTCGATCGGTTTCGGCCGACGTTTGCGTGACTTCGCATTCGATGCAATTTCATCCTCATAGGCCTTGATCTTTTTCGCAAGGGTTCGCTCTTCGCGCCGGATAGCGTCGGCAAGAAGAACGGGGTAGGGCGTGCCCTGCATCCATTTGACCGCGACGCCGGCGACCAATGCGGGGAACCTGCTGGCGGACAGATTCACCAGCCTCTGTGCACGCATGAAAATCGACTCATACGCTTTACGCGCCGGTAGATAGTCGTGCGGGTTGACTGGGATCAATCCGTCGATTTCGCCGGCTACGATCTTGCTGACCAATTCATTGAACAGGCGTTTCAACCCGAAAGGATCTACGGTCCAGTTTGTGGACAGCAGCGTCGCGGGCAGGCCGATCCCATCGCTCGCAGCTTGGGCCGCGACGACTAGGGCGTCGCGATCTTTTGCCGCGAACGAGGACAGGGATCGTGACGCAAAAAGAGCCACGTCGCCTCTGGCGGCTCTTGCTATGAGCAGGCCCGCAGCGGCGCGAACCTTCCCCGCCACCTCATCGCCAGGTACCATCCTTGGCAGTTCGCCGGCCAGAGCTTGTAGTATGGCGGATCCATGGTCGGCGGCGGCCTTTCCGAATGCAGGTTCGATCCGGTAGCCGACGAAGCTGTTCATCGGCTTATCCGGCCACTCGTCGTAGTCAACGAGAAAAACATTTCCAACGATGTCGGCCTTCATCCGACCTGCGCGTCCCGCAAAATTCCATAGAGCTGCCGGATCCAGCCGCGAGTTAGTCCCCCGCGTAGGCGTGTCGATGAAAACGTTGCGGGCGGGAAGGTTTACGCCTTGAAAAAGGGTCGTGGTACAAGCAAGGAATTTCAGCGCGCCGGACTTGAAGGCACTCTCAATAGACTCCCGCAGCAGCGTGGGCATCTTACCGTAGTGAAAGGCTACGCCACGCCGGACCAAGGCGGCGAGAGCATATCGGGGATGGATGTGCTTTTCAATGAACTGCGCCAAATCTTGGAGCACCTTATCGCCGCTATCTCGGCAATCTTGGTGTAGCTGTAGTGCGACTGTTTCGGCGTCCTTGGGTCCCGTCGCATACACCAGAGAACCGCCTGTGCGTCCGAGCTCCAGCGCGACCGCTGCGAGACGGCTGGCGGGGTGGTCAAACCCTCGATGGCTCTGAACCACGCCTAACGATGTCGAGCCAAGAGCGGTTAGGAGTCGCAGACTGAGGGTCCTCGGCTCGGCCGCCCGGCTCACGAGGATGCGGTTCTGTATGACGGACGGCAGAAGCGAAACAGATGCTTTCAGTCCCTTCAGGCCGATGGAATCGGCGACGGTTTCGAAACCTTCCGCACCCGGCGCCAACAGGACCAGACGAGTGTCAGCCCGTCGGGCAATTGCCTGTTCGAGGCATTCCTGCAGGATCATTCCCCGGGCGCCGTCCGAAAAATTCTGCGCCTCATCGACGATCACCAAGTCGAAATCTATAGTTGAGACCGCCAGCAGAACTTGCAATCTTTCCTGGGTCAGAACGAATATTTGACGCTCGGGGGCCGCAGGGTCGATCGTTGGCACCGTCGAAACGCGAATGCCGACTTCATCGTTTAGCCGGCGCTGGATCGAGGCATAGACTTCCGAGAGAAGCGCACGTGTGGGCGCGACATAGACCGCCCGGAAGATGGCGGACCGTTCTGCGGTCCTGCAAAGGTGCTCGATGACTAGAAAGGACTTACCGGCCGATGTCGGCGCGGAAATAGCCAGCGCCGTATCCTGGCCAAGCCGATCCCAAGCACGTTTCTGGAAATCGGTAAGGGCAATTCGCTCGCTGCCGACGTCGATGCCATTTACCTCGCGTGAGATCGCCGCCCGTAGGGCCTGCCGAATTGTGGCGACTGGCTCATGCCGGGCTTCCGCGTACGTTAGGGCGGGGAAATTGCCTAGATCGGTCAAAAGGCGAAGGCTGGCGTCCACTGGAATGTCGTCGCGACCGATAAGAAGGGCGCCCAACGAGATCGCCTGGGCAAGCGCCCGCAGGGTCTCGTCGTCGGTCTGGGCGAACACCCCGGCGCAGTACATCAGGCGTAGTACATCCTGCCGATCCATTCCGCCACGGCGCGACTCTATCGTGTGGGGAAGTGTGGCAAAGGCGGCTTCCGCCTGAAGACGGTCGAAGTCGGATCGGAAGGCCTGGTGGGTCTCAAGCCGACGGGAAAGGTCCAGGGCGAAGGTCATGCGTCGGTGCTCTCGACCGGCGCGACGACGTCGAGATCCTCCGCCGACCCGGGTGCGTTCTCCTCCTCATCTTCAGACGCGGCTGGAATATCTTCGTGAGGAGGCTCCACTCCCATCGCCCGGTAAAAGGCTTTGCGAAGCACATTGACGTCCGGAACCGCCACAAGGAACAAAAGGGTCTTCGCGGTGTCAGCTCCTGACGCCTTGATATGCTTATTCGCCGCGCTGCGATGCCGTTTGTGATCTGTTCGGTAGAGGCCCGCGAAATGCTCCTCGTGCGCGTCCACGGGACCATCGGAGACGGGCAATTTGGCATTGAACCGGCGTTCGGAATAGCAGATCACTCCGACAGAACGTTCGCGTCTCGGTAGATCGGGTTTGCCGACGATGTCGAAGAAATCGAGCGCCGCTTCTCGGGCCGCGCCCTCCAGAGAGTCCAAATGCCCAAGGTCCGATACTAATTCATATTCGCGAAGGTACTGTTTCCGGTTGGCGAGAAATCCCGCGGCGGATTTGGCATAGTCCTTAAGGCCGGCGTTGGCGCTCCCGGCGAGCTTCGATTCCAGGAAAAAGATTGTCAGGGCGTCGCCTTCAAAAGTTGCGTGGATCCCGTCTAGGCCGTGGACCGGCATATTAGCGGAGGTTTTGAGCGCCATCTTTGCCGCGACCTGTGCCGCTGAAAGATGATGCTGAACGACGCAATAGGCGAGCACCTCGCCCAGTTCGCTAGCGCGCGACGGGCTGGTGGCGTTGAAGGTGATGAAGACGTCCCGCACGGCCTGATGCACCCGGGCGATCAATGTGAAATCCTTCTCGATCGCCGCCGTGTACTCGAGCCGCCGCTTTCGCGGCAGGGCATAGTACATGCACTGGCCCCACAGAAACTCCGCAAGGGCATCGATCTGCGGTTCGTCTTCGTTGAAACGCACATGAAGTAGTGCAGTCCGTGGCCCGTCGCCCTCGCATGGCGCGTCGTGCGCGACGGCGCAGGCGACATGCGCGCCTAACTTCGATGGATTGAGGAGGCTAGAGATCGCCTTTTGGATGTTCATGCCGGTGTTGCTGTCCAGGAAATAACTTGCACGCAGTGATTCGGATTACAGAATTCTAAAGGAGCGCAACAATTATCGCACTTCTATTCGCGATATGCTTCCGACCTGAGGCCTGTATTCGCAGGAAATGCGAGCCCCAAACGGAGTTTAGACTGCTTCGGGGAGGGCCCGACTCGAAAAACCGTGCTAGATGAAAGAAGTTCGAAGTCGTCCAGTTTAGTCTAGATACATCAGTGCGGGAGCGTAAAACAAGGTGGGGAAAAACATTGTCGTCTGCTGCGACGGTACGGGCAACCAGATCGAGCGCAATCTCTCGAACGTTTTGAAACTGTTCCGCATCCTGAAGAAGAATGAGGAACAGCGCGTCTATTACGACGCTGGCGTAGGCACGATCGGCGCCAGCAACGCATGGGCCCGTTGGCGGCAAAACACCAAATCGGTGTTTGAACTGGCCACGGGATATGGGCTCGACGCTGAAATCGCGGGCGCCTACGCATTCATCTGCCGGCACTACGTCGAAGGGGACGCAATTTTCCTCTTTGGCTTCAGCCGCGGTGCCTACACAGTCCGCGCCGTTGGGGGCCTGATCCACATGATCGGCCTGCTGCAGCCGGATCAGCTTAACATCGTTCGATATGCTGTAAGCTCCTATAAGCAGGCCAGCGACGAGAACGACCTAAACGTCGCCTGGCACTTCTCCAAAGTCTCTGGAGCCCGAGACGCTCGTATCAAATTTCTTGGTGTCTGGGATACGGTTGCGTCGGTCATCGTGCCGCGAAGGGACCGACTTCTGCCCCAGCTCCAGACACTGCCACATACAAGGACCAACCCGAGCGTCGAGGTCTTTCGCCACGCGATTGCGATCGATGAGCATCGTCGCATGTTCCGGCTGAACCGGTGGGTCGAACCACAGCCGTTTGTCGAAGATCCTTTCGACAAAACTGCGCCAGCAAAAGAGCAAGATATCAGGCAAGTCTGGTTCGCCGGGTGTCATTCGGATGTTGGTGGTGGCTATCCTGAAGAGGACGGCGCTATCTCTAAGTTTCCGCTCGACTGGATGATTGATGAAGCCACGGCGTTTGGACTGCAGATCAACTCTCGGATGCGGGAGCGCCTCGTCTTCGGAACAGGGGAGGGCGAGGGGAAGATGAACTTCGTGGGCCCGAATCCACTTGGGGCCGTGCACGATTCAGTGACGTGGGGCTGGAAGCCGCTCGAGTGGATTCCAAAATCGGTCAAATTGCGTGAATGGAAGCGAAAATCCGCCCTCGGTTTCTATCTTCCGCAGGCCGAGCCTCGCATGATCGAGAAACAGGAGCCGCGGCCGTTTGTTCATCAGTCGGTTCTGGATCGGAAGGCAGCCATCTTGGGATATAAGCCAGAGAATTTTCCAACGGCGTTCGATGTTGAGCCTTATGGTGACCTTATGAAAGATCGCCTGGCAAAAGAAGCCGGCAGTTAGGGTAGAGAGTCGTAACGTCTCCAAGTTCACGATTGCAGGGGGATGCAGATGGCGAAAAAGAGCAGTCCCGTTAAGAAGGGTGAAAAGGCTGTCGCGGTGGCCCTGTCACCTGCTGAGACGCGAGACGTCTACGCCTCTCGACGGTTCCTGGATGGGGTGACGCAGAAGAAGCTCGGCCTCAAGGTCCGCTTCGACACATATTACAAGGACCCCCTTGTCGCGAAGAATAATCCCGGCCTGGAAATCGATGACGATTTTTATGTGCCTTGGGAGCCACGCATTGGCGACGGCCCCACAAGTGCGAGGTTCGCTATTGTCGATTACGACAGCACCAGAAATACGTTGGAAGAACCGGCCAAATGGAGCGTCGGCGAGAAGGTTTTTCTCGATCCGAAGGGGCGTAGGATCGATCGAGCGTTAAAAGAAACCGCTCACTTCCGCCAGGTCAGCACTTGGGCAATTCTGCAAAGCACACTTGATTTCTTCGAGAGCCCAAGCGGCCTCGGCCGGCGCATCTCTTGGGCGTTCGAAGGCAATCGGCTTCTGGTCACGCCAAATGCCGGTTACGGCGCAAATGCCTATTATGATCGCCAGAGCAAATCGCTCCAGTTCTACTATTTTGACGACGACAACGGTCAGCGTATTCACACCTGCTTGTCCAGCGATATCGTCAATCACGAGTTTGGTCATGCACTGCTGGATGGCATTCGGCCTTATCTTCTGGAAGCGGTCTCACCACAGACAGGTGCCTTTCACGAATTCCTGGGGGACTTGACCGCAATCTTGATGACGCTGCGGAACAATTCGTTCCGTAAGGAGCTTGCGGCCAGGACCAAGGGCCACTTGAAGACGAAATCCGGTGACGAACTCATCGCATCTGTCGCCACAGAGTTCGGCAACGCCGTGTCAGGACAACCATACCTTCGTAGTGCGGGTAACGAGCATTTTCTGGGCGAATACAAGGATGAGATCGAACCTCACGCGCTCTCGGAGGTGATGACCGGAGCGATGTTCGACATCTTCGTTGCCTTGACCGAGCAATATCTCAAACGAGAGCGCAGCGACGGGGAGACACACACTCCGGCTCAATCGCTACAATATGCGGTCGCTCAGATGCAGATAATTGCCATCCAGGCGCTTGATCTTTTGCCGCCAGTCGAGGTTACGTTCAACGACTACGCGCGCGCTGTCTTGCGCAACCTCGCGATCGCAAACCCAACTGATCCCACCAACTATCGCGAGATGATCGCGGACATTTTCGTCCACCGCGAGATCATGACCGCAGAGGAGAGAACCGACCTACTGGTGCGCGCGCCCTTGTACGATCGGATGCCAGGAACAATTTCGCACGACCCGGAGCTTATCGGGAGTTCGCGTGCAGCGGCCTATCGCTATCTCGATGACAACCGCGACAAGCTCTTCATTCCCGACCATGTCGACATCATGGTCGATGAGGTCTTCACCTCCGAGAAGATGGTCGGTCCAGGCCTCTTCCAGCCCAAACAGATCATCCTCCAATATCTGTGGCGCGAGAACTTGGCGTTAGCGGGCACGCAGTTTGGCTCCTTTAGTGGCAAGACGACCAGCCTGCTCTGTGGCGGGACGATGGTCTTCGACGTCAATGGCAGCCTGCTTTATTGGGCGCGCAAGCCAGGCAGCGAACCCTTTGCCACCGCAAGCGTGGCGATGGAGAAGATAAAATCGCGCAAAAAACTCTTTGGCACCGAGCAGGTAGCCTTGGCTGAACTCGAGGCTGGCAAGCAGCGCAGGCAGGAGTATCTCGATGCACTTGCCAGACGCATCGAGGAGGGGATGGTTGGTGAAGAACTTGCCGGCCCCGAAGGTCTTGTTGGAAGCCTTACACCGCCACTGATCGCGCGCGAAGTTGACGGCTCAGTTCGGTTTGAGCTCTCGCCGCACCTTCATGTTTACGATGCCGATGATTCCAGCCTGGGAGCGCTTAGATGGCAAATGAGCTCCTGATCCGCCTTTATGATGTCGGTCTGGGCGACTGCATCTATGTTCGCATCCCCGGCAAAACCGACAAGAAGGAAGATGCATTCCATATGCTGATCGACTGCGGCACCTGGAGCGAAGGGAAGCTTCTTGCCGCAGCGATGAAACAGCTCGAGAGCGAGTTGCCAGACGCACAGGACGGAAAAAAGCGGCTCGATCTTGTCGTTGTCACGCACGAGCACAAGGATCACATAGCGGGCTTCGATCCCAAGCTATTCGAGAACATGAAGGTCGGCGCGGTTTGGATGAACTGCGCCATGGATCCCAAACATCCGCAGGCGGGAAAGACCCGAAAAATTAGAGGGGTCGCTGAGCAGGCCATGCGGGGGCTTGCCGCGCTTGGGCCGAGTCTGAGCCCTCGCGCAAGCGAGCTCTTGTCAGTTTTCCAGATTGACAACAAAGGCGCCATGCAGACCTTGCGCAAGACGCTGCTCGATGGCGGAGAGCCGACCTATGTGCATGGCGGCGAAACCAACGAAACACATGGCATTGAACTCCATAAAGCGAAAATCAACATCCTTGGCCCGGAGGCTGATTTCGATCGTTATTATCTCGGCGCGACCGCTCAGCGAACATTGAAGGGCGTGCTGGGAGCGGCCGCGTTCGACGCGGAAAAAGAGTTTGATGCCACTGCAAAAGCGCAAGAGCCGCCTTTGCCCCGCAATATCAGCCCGGCCTCTTTTCGCGCCCTTCGTGCCCGCATGCAGTCGAACGCTTTGGCATTCGCGGAACTGGATGGCACTTTGAAAAACAATTCCAGCATCGTTCTGCTGATCGAATGGAACAAGAAGCGCCTGCTGTTTATCGGGGACGCCGAATGGCACGGCGACTTCAAAGAGGGCAAGATGAATGGCTCATGGAACGTGATGTGGAACGAGCGCCGAGATCTGCTCGGCAAAACAGTCGACTTCCTCAAGATCGGCCATCATGGCAGTGAAAACAGCACACCCTGGGACATGGGCAAAGGAAAGCCCAGCGAAGCGACTGCGATCCTGGATGCAATCCTGCCGGTACCGGCGGCCGGCCAGCAGTCGAAAGCGACAGCGGTCGTGTCGACCGAACGAGGGAAATACCGCACGATTCCGCGTGGCCTGTTAATGACGGAAATTGCTCGGCGGGTTGGCGATACCCGAATTTACAAGCCTGATCTCGAACACTTCAAACCGAAGGATCCCGCGGACTTTGAGACCTATGAGAGGGAATGGCTGGATAAAGCTCAGCCATTACGCACTGACTTCGAGCGGATTAGGGAAGGAAAGGGCTTTATCGACGTGGTTTTGAGCTGACAATTACGGCGTGCACGCTGGTCAATTTTGTCAGCTATTGCACATGAACATAGGACATTTCGGTACCCATTGGCAGCTTCGCGCGTGAACTCGACTGAAGCCGATGTGCCGGCTGAAGATGCATCTCAGAACGGGCGATTGAACCCGTCATGGCTCTATCGATTATCGACTAGATTGAGCTTGTCGAAGAAAATACGATTACGCTTTTTGGCGTCGCTGAGCATCTTCGTGTAGTCCATAACCTCGTAGTAGACCCTGTGATTGGCGTGATAGCCGTAGAATCCCTGCTTGTCCGGCGTCATTGTGGCATTGAAGTCAGTGAGAACTTGCCTGAGTTTTGGCGTTAAGTCTGCCACCACGAAAATCGTGGCCGGAATATCTGCGTTCGCGATTGGGATCGCTCGACCCTTATGTAGGTACTTACCGCCGCGGATCGCGTTGATCACTTTTGCGGCCTGAAGAACGGGGTTCTCATCACCCGCATACTTGTTGCGCCCCGGTTGCTTGAACTCAATCACAATGATTGAGTTCAGCGGATGCTCGTCGTCGGGCCGCTCACCGCTGAAAATAATTTTTTCATCAAAGATGACGATGTCGCCTCTCTGCTTATCCTTCGAATCTACGACTGACAGCGCGTTGTTTCGCTTATCGGACGAAATGAACGAATGGAATGTGAGGCGCTCGTCGATCATCCAGAGATTCTGCTCGCTGGAGGGGATATCTTCAGAGCTATGCTGCATTGGAAATACGAGCTGATGCACGACCTTTTCGAGCGGGTAGTTCTTCTTGTCCTCAGGCAACTTGACTGCGCGTTCGAGGAAATCAAGGATGATCCGTCTGTGCTGAACGTACTGGGCTAAGGCTGACACTCCAAGCTCATTGTACCGGTCCAGGAATTCGGTGAACTCCTTGTGGTATGACTCGTAATCGGTGATCTTGCTCGCCTCGCGAATGATGCGAGTGCTGTCTTTCTTGAGTTCAGTCTCCCGCAAGAACAGTTCCCGGTGGAGTATGCCTTCCATCTCAGACCGAGACGGTGTCGGAGTGATCTTGTTTAAGAAGCTGCCGGCGTGCTTGAGAAGCATCCGATATTGTGGCGCCTCTTCTTGCACGTACCGACGAATCCTATCGAGCTTGACAGAGTTGATGGTCTCGATGACATCCTTCAGATCGTCCTCCACGAACGCTAGTGCCGAAGCGCGTATATCCGTTTTTGGAATGAGCTTGTGATCCGAGAGGGGAAGTTCAAGCTCGGCATCATCAGGATTGCCGAACTCGAAATCGGTACGATTGGTGTTGACGTGTTCGGTGAGGTAAGGGCTCTGGACGATGCCAAGGTAGAAAAACGCCTTGCCGTCGTAGTCCTCAAGCCGGGATGTCAGATTTGGAAGATGGTCTGCTAGGCGGTCGCTGAGGACTGACCGTTGATCCGCAGCGTAGACAAGCTTGTGCTTGGTCGCCCGTGAGGTGGGAAGTCGGAAACCATGTAAAGTGAATGAGTATCCACCGACTTCGAAGGGATAAGCCGAAGCCGTGGCCTTATAGTCTCTTTCAAAAATTTCTTTGAGGTTATGCTTGAGCCCAAGGTCGTTAACCTGAACCGCCGGACACTCCTCGTCCATCAGTACAAGGATGAAGTGTTCGATGAGTTTCTGGATAAGCACTTCCGAGGTGCGGGGGCACTGCCCGTGATATTCCGGCCTTAGTTCCACAAGCTCGATTGTTGTGCCTGTCGCATGTCGCGTGACAGATTTGGGGAGGCCGCGCAGGTCGTCTACATCGTAGTTCTCGTCAAAGGTGAAAGCTCGAGTGAGCAATGCGCCGTCGTCATCCTTGAACGTGCTTTCGATGCGCGCAAATGCAAAGGCCTTGAGCCAGGTGAAGCGACCCAAGCCCTTGCCGCCTCGGCTCAGTTTGTGTGGCGAGAACGCAGTATTAAAAGAGTCGTAGTTGGCATCGTCGAGACCGATGCCGTTATCAATGACTTTGAACCCGCTGATCGGCGGAACTTCCAGGTCGAGTTGACGGCCGTCGCGAACGACCTCGACCGTCATGCGTCCGGGCGTACCCGTCGGCAGTTTCGCTTCCTTGATTGCCTGAAACGAGTTCATGACTGCTTCGAACAATGGCAGCAATGGGCGCCACTGCAGTACGGTGGTCTGCCGTACCTGGTTAGCGATATTTACACGGATAGACATTAGCCGCCGTTGCCCCTTGCGCCGTATCCTACCACTAGATGAACATTCAGGCCGCGCAAGTGATACCAGGTTCTCCTTTTACACACAGCGGTGTCATCAAGACAGAACCGGGCGGAAAGACCTCGGACCCTTATAGGCATCTCAGTGCGAGAATGACGCGAACCATACTCGATGTTCATGCTTCGTGCTTCGAAAGTCGCATAAGATTGCAGTGTGGAACTCAACGGCGGCTCATTGGTTTTGCGGGTTCAGCTCGTGGAAAAGGTCCGTCGGCCTTCCGTGAATGCGGGTTTCCGCATCGCCTACCTCGATTTGGTCGATGACCGCCGGACAGGCGAGGCGGAGCCGTATCTCGCCCGAGAGTACATTCGCGCGCATGATTTCGACGAACGCGCCTATCTTTTCATCCGCAGTGAGAAACCTGCGTTTGACGGATGCAGTGGTGCTACGCTTGTGGAGCCCGGGGCGTCTCTATGCGGCAATCCTTCATCGTGAGCCGATGCTATTGTGCAAGTTTCGCAGCACTGCGGGTGGCGATATCGCCCAAGACAGCATGAAGAAGCGTTCCAACTTCCTGTTCGGCGACCCCGGGTGCAATTCCTGATTCGGACAGTTGAACGAGAATTGCCTTGGCGGTGTTGCGCCAGAAGGCGTTCGCGTCCTTCCCGTTCTTGGATTCCAGGACCCGGGCGATCCCTTCGACCAACTTCCGACGCCGATGCAGCGGAAACGCGCTTATGTTTGAATCACACATCGATCACCTCACCCCTTCAGTCGCGCGAATAAGCATTGGCGGGTGAGAAAATTTGGTTAACAGCGCTTTTGGACAATGGTCAGCAATGGAATAAAGCGTCTACCCAACAAGCCAAGAGGTGTGCCACGTGTTGATGATCGGCGCGTGCTGAACGGCATCTTCTGGGTGCTGCGCTCCGGTGCTCCATGGCGCGACCTGCCTCAGCGCTATGGCCCGCGCACCACCTGTTGCAACCGCTTCGTCCGATGGCGAAAAGCAGGTGTGTGGCTGCGCAGTAACGAGTCTACGGCCTAAGGTTTGCGGAGCCTCACGCCGGCGCGGCTGCCGTTCTCCGGGATGAACTCGACGCCGGCGGCCTAGAGGGCGATGCGCAAGGCAGCAACGGTTCGCTCTTGTGTGGAGCCCTGTCGGGCCGCGACATCTACTTAATGTCTATTTTAGACAGTCGCCGCGACCATAACTTTTGATAACAGGTCAGGGTCGCGGGATGCCGAGCCGCTTGAAATACCGGGTTACGTCCGGATGCTCGCGATCGTCCCGCCTCAACCGCGCAAGCGCGTCATCATCGCCGGCGAGCGCCATAGCCAAACCGGGAGCGCTTATTCTCCACGGAGCACCGGGCATTGTCTGGTTGTGAAGACGGTGCTTGATCACCAGCCGCCTGAGTGTGTCTTCGCTTACGTTGTAGTCGTACCTGAACAGATCAATGGCCCTCTGGACCGTGATCCCTCTGCCCGTGGGATGTAGAGCGGCCGAAGCCGTTCGCCTGTTGCCGGCGCTGTTTTGACACGGCGCGCATTGGTCATTCGGCCCATCGCGCTTTTCTGCGGCCCGCCGTTTCGCCCGACATCAGGGAACGATATCGCGCCCCATGTATTAGAAACCCATGGACACTATGGAACCCCACGGCCACGGGATGGCGGCCGATCTTTTGACATCGGAAGTTGCCAATGCCAGGCAGCGCATCCGCCAGACCGAGCTCGCGCTTCAACGCACTGAAGAAATGCTGGCCGAAAATCTCGCGCTGTGCAGCAGGATACGAACTGCGGTCGAGGCTGCAGACGGCTTGGTGAAGATCGATCCCGCCAGGTTTGAAGGACGTCGCGCGGGTTGAACTGGGCCGGCGTTCATTCGCCTTGCGGCACCCTGCCGCAAGAGCCTGCCCGTTGGCATCACAGCGTGAGCAAACATTGGACAGAAGCATTCCAACGTTCACGATGTGCAACGCCGACGCTAGATAGACACGAATTTCAGTTCAAAGAGCGAGGTTAATGCTGCGGCAAACGAAGGGGGCACGGGGGGGTCTTCGCGCGAGCCAGTTATCCGATCTCCCGCTCAGAAATTTCAGCCAAAATATTCCGACCTCCTGATGGAACCCGTTCGTTGCGGGCGAGTTACGGCTCATTGGGGACGGACTTCCCGAACATGACAACGAGCAACAAAGCAGACCATCAGTCTGTCTCCGGAGCGTTTCGGAAACTGATCCGTTCCGAAGGCTATCGTCATAACGTACAAACGTTCTTAAATCTGGAGATCGAACCAGAACTGCCGCCAGCCCTACAGTCATTACTTGCGGCTATTGATGGGGCCAAACAGGGGCCGACGGAAGAAGGTCCCTAGCCGGCTGGCTGAGCGCCAAAGCGGAAGAGTACAGAGGCTCGCTCCGTACTTGTTTCTCTGGTTCCCGCTCAGAAATTCCGGCAAACATTTCTTCTTGATTTTTCCCGACAGAGGATCATGAATGTCCCCTTGGGTTCTCGCTGAGGTGGGAGGCCTTGTATGAACGTTTGGACGAACTGCCGACCCGACAAAGTGACTGCCAAACACCTTGTTCACGAGCTGATCCTACAAGCCCGTCGCGGCCAAATCATCTCCGTCAAAGAGACTATCGCAGCGGTGCGCCGAGACGGGCCACATCTGGCGGAAACTGACTGCGAGCTGGTGGAGTTTATTGTCAATGTTGCCCCAGCCTTTGGCCTGTTCGTCGGGTTCGATCTTCGCGAATAGCCTCATGGCAACCCATTGGTTCTCGCCTGCGGTGTACGTCAGGACAGACCGACCTGGGATTGTGGGAGAAAGGCGGCTCGAGGCGCGTCAATAGGATCGAGGAGGAGCATGAGGGTCTTCGCGAGCTGGTGTCCGATTCCCACCACAAATTCTACAGACATTCCTGACTGTCGCGGCCTAGCACCGTGCCAATTTGTACGATTCGTACATGGCGTTGATGTCCGTCAGGAAGTGAGTAGATTCCCCTTCGGCGTGTCCCTGGGGAGGGCTGGATGAGCGTCGCGCAAAGGGTCGGTCCGCTTCTAGAGCAAGCAATCACTGTACTCCTCAACAGGGCGGACCGTCGCGATACGGTCTCGATCAAAGCGGCACTACGCGAAGCGCGGGAGGCTGCGCCTTATTTGGTGGCCTCCGACGAAGAACTAACCGAGGCAATCGTCGAGGCAGCAACTGCCATGGGCCTCTGCGTGGCTTTCGACGCCCAGGAGTAGCTGTCAGCCAACTTCAGTCACTGTGGCATCACAACGGAAGCGCGCAGTCCTGCGTCATTTTCAATAGTCAGAGGTAATCCGCAATTACCGTCGCAACCTGCTCACTCTGCCTGTAGAACGGGAACTGGGCTGAGCAAAAGTATTTGCTGGAGGAACTTGATCGGGCCGACAAAGAGTGACCGCATGGCTCTCCACTGGTTCAACCCTCCGGTCCCGGTCAAGACCGAGCGTCCCGGGATCATCCACAACGTCAACAACGCCGAGACTGCCGGCGAGGAGCTGATGAAGTGGACCAAGCGTGGCCCTTGCTGGGACCTCGCGGTGCACGTTTGCATGGCCGTGATTTTCGACGAGATGGAAGCTGAGGAGGCCCGCAAGGCATTCCTGGCTGCTGCAAAAGAGGAGGGGACATTACTCCCCCCAATGGCAACTAGCTAACTTGGATGCGGTATAAGGTTCTATGTGTCTCTGACCAACACCGCCTTCGCGAAAGGAGCCCGCCGCCGGTGAGGGACAGGCGACGGACCCCCCACAGCGGCTGCACATCCACGAAGACTCGACCGCTGCAAGTTCTAACCCCGCGAGGGCCTACATCGTTCCCTTAGCTGCGGCTACAGCTGGGTTGGTCAGCGGGCTCTTGCCGCTCTAGGTTCATCCTTATGGGTCCCGTCTGGTTCTCTCCACCGGTCTACGTCAAGACGAAACGTCCAGGCATTCGCCATGGGGTCAGCCACGTCGAGGGAGCCGCTGAGGAACTCATGGCGTGGGACACAAAGGGCCCGAAGTCGACCAAGGCGGTCCAATCCTGCGTCGATGCGTTCGAGGGCAGAGCCTCCCCCCAAGAGGTCCGTGAAGCCTTTGAGGCGGCTGCCAAGGAGGCCAACGTGTATCTCTCCCCTGAGTAGGAGGTATCATGGCAACCCATTGGTTCGTCCCTCCGGTGTTCGTGAAGACTGAAACCGGTGTCAGGCATGGCTGCAACAATGCGAGGGCAGCCCTTGAGCAGCTCAAGATGTGGACCCGGAGGGGGCCTCGCTGGCATAAGGCGGTGACCCTCTGCCTGTCAGCCTTGGAGGGCGATTCGATTGACCCCCACATAATACGAAAGGCCTTTGAGGCTGCCGCTAAGGAGGCCAACGTGTATCTCTCCCCTGAGTAGGAGGTGTCGTGGTAACCCATTGGTTCTCCCCTCCGGTGTACGTTAAGACCGACCGACCTGGGGTCACCTACGGGTGCAACAACGTCGAGGGTGCCGCCGAGGAACTCATGAAGTGGACCAAGATGGGACCTAAGTGGAGGAAGGCTGTGCAACTGTGCGCCGACGCCCTTCAGGACCGTGTGACTCCGGAAGAGGTCCGTCAGGCTTTCGAGGCTGCTGCCAAGGAGGAGAGGGTGCTGCGTGAGTAGCAGGCCGGTGCCCATGGCTATGTTGGGAAGGACCCGTTAGGCTGTCTAATGCTGACCAAGTCCGCGCTGCTCGAAATAGACCCGGATACGAGAGCATTCACTCTGGTCGGCGCATTCATGGGCATTTTGCACTTCTTGAAACTGGCATCGGAGCTGCTCTGGGCGAGGTACTTGGCCTCAATGGGGCACGTCGAGTAATCATCAATCGTAACATGGGGTTCGACGAGAAGATCAAACCGTACCCACAGGGGACCGGAACCGGAATGTCAGGCTTCTAAAGCCGATGGCAGAATGCGGGATATCGCTGTGGCGGCATTTGAGGGCCCGTTCCTGCTCTTGATTATTGCCTGTGAGCTGTGCACGAAAATCGGGAATGGAAGGGCCGGAGGCAGGAAGCACGCCCTCAGGCCGAGGCGCTAATCAAGCGGGTCGGCAATGATCGAAAAGCTCAACACGGCCGGCAGCGAAACTAAAGAAGTAGTCGCGCGTTGGACGCGGATAACACTATTTCGTCTCTGAGTATGGTTTAGGTCAGAGTGGTCAAGCCAACGCCGCGTAAGGCAATCAATGGGTCGAACGCTAGTCAAGCGAAGTCGCCCGCTCGTGACGAGGTCACTTTAGCGCCGCCCGCTTTCCGGCCGGTCCAGCTCGCAACGCTCGTGGACACGGTCCCTGCCGGCGATCGTTGGATCCATGAGATGAAATACGACGGTTATCGTATTCTCGTTGCCGTCGGCGGTGGCGAGGCGCGAGCCTACACACGATCTGGTCTGGACTGGTCTACGCGTTTTCCCTCGATCCTCTCCGAGGCTCGCAAGCTCAAGGTGCGCTCCGCCCTGATTGACGGCGAGGCCGTGGTTGTCGATGCGGAAGGAAGATCTAACTTCCAGGCGCTTCAGAATGCATTGAAGGGTGCCCCGGCGATTATCGACTTTTATGCGTTCGATCTGCTGCAGCTCGGCGGCGAAGATCTGACAAGGCTTCCTCTTGTTGAGCGCAAGGCGAAGCTGGAGGCGATCTTGCCTGCGAAAAATCCGGTCCTTCGTTACTCCGACCATATCCTCGGCCGCGGAGAAGAGCTGCTCGATCGCTTCTGCGCAGCCGGCCTTGAGGGCGTCATCTCAAAGCTCGCGGATTCGAGTTATGTGGCGGCCCGCGGCGCAAGCTGGCTGAAGATCAAATGCATCAGGCGGCAGGAATTTGTGATTGTCGGCTGGACGCCGTCCGACAAGGTCCGCGCGTTTCGGTCCTTGATCCTTGGCGTTCATGACCGCGGCAAGCTGCGTTACGCCGGCAAAGTCGGCACCGGCTTCGATACCGCTGAACTTCTTCGTCTCTTGAAGATCATGGCGCCGCTTGAGCAGAAGGCCGCCACCGTCGACGCACCACGCGCCGAAGTGCGCGGCGCACACTGGCTCCGTCCGAAACTGGTCGCTGAGATTGCCTTCACCGAAATGACAAATGAAGGGACGTTACGACATCCGAGCTATCTTGGTCTTCGCGAAGACAAGAAGCCGGAGGCGGTCGTGCTCGAGACGGAACGTCATGCAGCCGATCTCGCCGCGTCTGCGACAACCGCCATCGCGATAAGTAACCGTGACCGCGTCATCTATCCGGAGTCCAACATCACCAAGGGACAGCTCGCCGACCATTACGCCGCGGTCGCGGCGATCATGCTTCCTTGGGTTGGCAGCCGGCCGATCAGTCTGGTTCGATGCCCACAGGGCCGCGCGAAGAAGTGCTTCTTCCAAAAACACGACGCCGGCAGCTTTGGCGACAAAGTCCACCACGTCGGCATCACGGAGAAGGACGGGCACGAGGAACCATATCTCTATGTCGATGATGCCGACGGACTGATGACTTGCGTCCAGATGGGAACGATTGAGCTGCATGGATGGGGGGCTCGGATCGAGGATGTCGAAAAGGCCGACCGCCTCGTGTTCGACCTCGACCCCGATGAAGGCCTCGATTTCGAGGCCGTCCGCGCCGCTGCCTTTCAGTTCCGCGCTATCCTTAAATCGCTGGGACTTACGACTTTTCCGATGCTGACGGGAGGCAAAGGAGTGCACGTCATCGCGCCGCTCACCCCTGACGCCGAGTGGCCAGAGGTGAAGGACTTCGCGTCTCGCCTGGCGCAGGCGGTCGCCCGGAGCGATCCGGCCCATTTCACGGCCGTGTTGTCAAAGGCGCGCCGCAAGGGTCGCATCTTTGTGGACTATCTACGCAATCAGCGCGGGGCGACCGCGATCATTCCCTACAGCGCAAGATCACGTCCGGGCGCTCCTGTCGCGGCACCGATCACGTGGGCGGAGATGAAGACAATAGATGCGCCCTCTCATTTCCACGTGGGCGATGCTCCTGAATTGAAGAAACGCGCAGCCTCCAAAGCTCTGGCTGGATGGGGTCGCGCTGACCAATCCTTGCCCAATCTGTAGCGTCCGACGCGTGGACAGGCAGTAAAGCCGGGGTTCAAAGGGCAACGCGGCGCTCATGGCCTTGCCTGATTGGAACCTGCGGAGATCGGCCTCGTTTGGCTGAAGCCATGGCAAAAATCGATCCGAGGACCGTCGCCAGTCTTTTGAGGGAATACGCACAACGGGCGTCTATGCGCGGCGACAATCCCTATCGCATAAAGGCATACTTGCGCGCGGCAGACAGTCTGACGGCGCTGTCGCAGCCGCTTGATCGGATCATCGCCGCCGGCGCCCTCACCAGGATCCCGGGGATCGGTGACGCGATCGCAGACATCGTGACCAAGCTTTACCAAACCGGCACGCACCCGAGCCTTGAGAAGCTGCGCGAGGATGTTCCAGCGGGCGTGATGGAGCTGTTTGCCATACCCGGGCTTCGTCCCGATAAGATACTGAAGCTTCATCAGGCGCTCGGCGTGAACTCGCTGGCGGAGCTCGAGGCCGCAGCAAGAGAAGACCGCATACGCCCAGTCAAAGGCCTCGGCGCCGCGCTTCAGACAAAGCTCCTGCAGAACCTGGCCATCGTGCGAAGTGGCGAAACGCAACTTCACCTGCACAAGGCCGCCGCCCTTCTCGAACATGCGGTCATATCGGTGAAGCAAGAGCATCCAGAGTTTTCGCGCGTCGAAATTGCAGGCGACTTCCGGCGCGGTTGCGAGCTCGTTTCCGACTTCGCCCTGGTAGCGCAGGGCAGAAAGTCGACGACTGGAATCGAGGATACGACGCTCAGGCTTGTTGTCACGGACAGGAAGCACTTTGGCGCGAGCCTGCTCGAAGCAACCGGTTCGGCAGACCACTTTGAGCAACTGAAGACGTTCGCGGCCGACAAGGGATTCACCCTAAACGCCGACGGGCTTCATCGCGGGAGAAAGCTGATCGCGTCAGCGACAGAAGAAGAAATCTACCAAGCTCTAGACTTGCAGTTTATCGAGCCTGAATTGCGCGAAGGCAGGGACGAGATTGAGCGGGCGGCAAAGCAGAAGCTACCCGCCCTCGTTCGGGATGAAGATCTGCATGGCATCCTGCATTCTCACACGACCGCATCCGATGGCACCGAAACGCTTGAGGCAATGGCGGAAGCCACGCGCAAGCGCGGTTTCGAATACTATGGTGTCGCCGATCATTCGCAGTCCGCTCACTACGCAGGCGGCCTTTCGTTGCAGGAGATTGCTGAACAGCACCGCGAAGCTGACCGGCTGAACAAGGCATACAATGGAAAATTTCGCATACTGAAGGGCATCGAAGCGGACATCCTGGCGGATGGCTCGCTCGATTACCCGGATCATATCCTGGAGCAGTTCGATTTCGTCGTCGCGAGCGTGCACAGCCGCTTCAAGTTGCCGAAGAAGGAGCAGACGGAGCGTATCATTGAGGCGGTCGGAAATCCTCGGACGACAATCATCGGGCACATGACCGGTCGCCAGCTGTTGCGGCGGCCCGGTTATGATCTCGACGTCGAAAAAGTCCTCAAAGCGTGTGCGAAACACGGCGTCGCTGTCGAAATCAACGCACATCCGTGGCGACTCGACCTCGACTGGCGCTGGCATCAAAAGGCACTCGATCAGGGCTGCATCTTCAGCATCAATCCGGACGCTCATTCGATCCGCGAGCTCGATCACATGCATTGGGGTGTCGAGATGGCGCGCAAGGGCGGTGTCCCTGCGAAGCGGGTCCTGAACGCGATGCGTTTGACGGCCCTCCTTGCGCATCTCGCACGGCGCAGGCAAACGTCCTAACCTGCTTGTGCGCCCGGCCTATCAGCGCAGGAGTCCGTCCTTCTCAAAATCTTCCCAGCCGCGCAAACTGGCGTGCGAGTTTTCATCGGGGCCATAGCCAGCTGAAGCTGCAGTTCCGCGACCGCTTCTTTGAGCGCGTTTCATAGCGGCCTTCCCCGCGGCTCGCCGCCTATTCTCTGCAGCTGTCGCTGCGTCCTGTTCGCGCCAGACCGTAACCAGGTCGCGGTCAAGCACATCCTCCCCGTGCTGCGGGTCGAACACGTGAAAGGTGATGTTCCTTGCCCGCCCGCGGAGTTTCACCGTTTTCGTCCCGGCGCTCTGCAAGCGACCATCTTTCAGCCAGCGGTGCCGTTCGGCCGTCGAGATCGTCAGAATGTCCTCGATTTCACGGGGGATTACGGGCAGGTCTTCGATATTCTGCAGTGCTTTGGATATGATCCCGAATACCACCTGCCCATCATTCTCGGCGCCCTCAGACAGGCGCAGGGTAAGCACGCGGGACTCGATATTGAGCAATTTCCTGAACTCCGTTGGAAGGCGGGCGCGTATTTCGAGAAAAATACCCCTCGCTCTGACCGACGATCCAAACGTTGCAGCCGGGGTTAAAGGCCACTCTCCAATCAGCTTCGCTGTTGCATTGATTTTACGGCGCGTGGACATGCCCCTTTATATAGGTCCCCGATAGTCGGCAGCGATGAGCCGATCGCAAAGCCAATATGAGTTCTAATCCGCCAGCGGTCTGAACCACGATGCCCAAAGGGGCAACCACGATTGTGAGCGGGGCCGTTTGCAACTTCGGCTAACAGGAAACGGCAGAGTTGATCTCGAAGTGCGATATCAGGCGCGTCGCCGCCTGGCGGCTTTTTGGGGGCCGTTTGCTGTCCGTCCGGTTATTGCCGAGGGACCAGTTAAAGCCGCCGTTCGGCTCACGACCTCTTCGCGGAATACAAGGCAAGTTCAGATCCCGCGGAAGCCGACATTGAACTGCCTCTCCGTTTACACGTTTGGCAAATGTTGCGAATGGAGGGAGTTGCATGTTTGAAGGTTTCTCGCTGGAGCAGATCAAACTTCCGGAAGCGACGCTCAGAGTGCGGGTTGGTGGAAGGGGCCACCGCTTCCTGATGCTGCACGGTCATCCTCGCACCCATGCCACTTGGCATCGCGTGGCGCCGATTTTGGCTGAGGAATACACCGTAATTTGCCCTGGTCTTCGGTGCTCGCCCTTGCGGTGTGTCGCAACACAATCAGCGCGTCCGGTTTGCCGTGAACAGATCTTGCTGATGCACCAGTTCGTCCGCGACGGGCTGACGGAGGCGGCGTGTGCCATTCGGGTGGATGGCCGAAAATAACCCCACCTCTGCATGACGCGAATTGTCCCAGCCCGGGTAGGCCGTTATCGGGTACAGGCAAATACCCTCGAATCGATGCTCCGACACCCATAGCGGCACGCACCTCGTCGCGGCATACATAGTGGAGCCAAGCCGGCCCGCCGGATCCCTCTGATCCGGTCTCGGCAATGAACATCGGCTTACCGCACCGATGAGCAACCTCGAGCAACATTTCCGACAAAGCGCGGTACTCATGGTGTCCCATCGATATCGTCGGCCCGTTTATTTACCATTGATTGTGCGGCTAGAAATTCAGGCCCACGACAATCGACAACATCTTCGCTCCCGCCCAACTCAGGTTCGACGCGGCCCAGCAACATGTCGTAAGCTTCGAACTGCCCCTGACGGGCGTTTTCGGCCCGACCCCGTTCGCTGCGGGTCCGGTCACGAGGAGCGATTTGGATAAGGGGCTCGGCCCAGACAAATCTGCAGGCGGGGTCGATCTCCCGCATTACACGAACACCCGCGATGGCAGCCTTCACGAGATGCCGCTTGAACCAGCACGTTTGTTCGGCCCCACGCGGGAAATAGCCGACCTCAACAGCCCATGCGAAAAAGGAGATCTAGTTGATGGGACACAACAGAGGCGGTGTTCCGGCGATCGAACGCTGTACCCTCACGGCTTCTGCCGCGAACGAGGCATAGGCATCGATGAAATGCAGCGATCCCTGATCGACATGGTCTGGAGATCCGTAATGGAAGGTGTCCCAGATAACCTGGACACCTGCCGATCGGGCCGCCTCGACCATTGGCGCCCAACTTGACCAGTCATAGGCGAAGCTTGCGGAACCGGAGCCTCCACCTGGTGCTCGTCCATACGCCCCACTTCGCTCATTCGAAGTCTTCTTTCAGCAGTCGGCTTCGAACTCGGCCGCCTTGTTAGGACCGGGAACCGCGTTGGCGAAATACCGCATCCAATGGGGCGCGCGCCATCTTCGTTGCTCAGTCCAGCTCGTCCTGGCGTGACCGGGTAATGCCGAACCGATTTGGTCGAGCCTTTGTTCCTGTGGTGGACTGTCCGGAGCTGGGTGGCGAAGGAGGAACAAGGAGGGCCGTGCCAAGTTCGGGGCGATATACCACCGCCGCCGATCGACTCGAGCGGCTGCTCAGCAACAAGAGAGGCACGGGATCACATGACCGTTCAGATTCGACTTTCCGAGATCGACCACGCCAGGCGCGAGGATCGTGGCGACGGCGCTTGGAGCATCGCACCGGACTTGGGCTATTTGCGCCTAGCAATCGTCAATGTCGTGTTCTTCGGCGCACCGGGCAGCGGAGATCGGAACTGGATGCTGATCGATACCGGGTTGCCGACGTCCCGCGGCAGCATTCTTGCGGTCGCGGAAAAGCGGTTTGGCACGAACGCACGGCCGGCCGCGATCATCCTGACCCACGGCCATTTCGACCATGTGGGAACGGTTCTAGACCTCGCGAATAGGTGGGACGTGCCTGTCTTCGCGCATCCACTCGAGCGCCCCTATTTGGACGGAACCGCATCCTATCCGCCACCGGATCCCTGGGTCGGGGGTGGACTGATGGCGCTGCTTTCGCCGCTTTTTCCACGGGGGCCAATTGATCTTGGCAACCGTTTGGAACTCCTACCTGCCGACGGATCGATCCCCGGAATGCCCGGATGGCGATGGCTACACACACCCGGGCACGCTCCTGGGCATATCTCGCTCTGGCGCGAGGAGGACCGCTCGCTGATCGTAGGGGACGCTTTCATCACCACCGGTCAGGAGTCAGTCTATGAGGTCGCCGTTCAGGATCTTGAGATGCACGGTCCGCCGCGCTACTTCACGCCGGACTGGGATGCGGCGGAAAGATCCGTGAAGCACTTGGCTGCCCTGAACCCGCACATGGTCATCAGTGGACACGGTGCGGCTGCCGCGGGAGTGGGCATGCGTCAAGCTCTTGACAGCCTGGCTGAGCGGTTCAGGGTGTTCGCCGTCCCGCCGAAATTGAAATTCGTGCGCGAGCCGGCGGCAGTCCAAGGTAGCTGAGGCTAACCGAGCCGCCGTCGTTCTGAAATATGGTCAAATTGGGCAGACACTGTCTCTCGACCCGGTAGAGTTACCCCGTCGGGTCGCGCTCTCCATCGTCGCCGACAAACTCTGACAAGCGGAACAAACCCGGAAGGCGCCGGGTTAGGGCGTTCGATCAGCGTAGGGCGACTGCGGGCCAAGCGCCCCGAAATTCTGCGTCGGGAGAAGACGTCAGATGAAAACGAGTAACCCGAAGGACGCGTCCTCTCCGCCGGCGAGCCGACCGGCAAGAAGTTGTTCGAGCCCACACGGGTCGTCATCGGCACAGACTTGGCTTCGATTCGCTCATCGGCCAAAACCGTGGAGGAGATCAAATGGCAAATCTGGGAAGATTGGCGATCGCGATGCTTGGCGTTCTGGCATACCAAAATCGCGACAAGCTCTGTGAATTGATTCCGGGAGCGGGGTATCTTAACCCAAACGACCCGCAACGCAGAATTCTGGCTCAGATAACGAATGGCGTGTCGAGGGCTGACCTTGGTGAGATCCTCGACCGGTTCCGGGAGGTGGGGGCAGGATCGAAGGTCGACTCGTGGGTTGGCAGCGGGCCAAACCAACCGATTGAGCCAAGGGACGTCCAAGCGGCAATGGACGAAGGTACACTCACGTCCATTTCGATGCAGACGGGTCTTTCGCGCGAGGAGCTAATCAGAAGGATTGCGCGGGATCTACCCGAGACAGTCAACGAGATGACGCCGAATGGTGAATGGCCGCCTGAGCCGACACATGGCTTGGATAAGTCGACCCTGCTCGACAATGTATCCTAGGGGACACAGCCAGGAATGCAGCCGGCCAAGGCGAGATCCAGGGTGGCAACTCTACACGGGGGACGCTCCTGCGCGATCGCCTTCATCCGCTCGCGAACCAAGGGTCTGTTTCGAGCGCGCCGAACGCTCAACTGGCCGCCATCCTGAAAATGCGGCACCGCTGCATCGCGGCGCCCTCGCTCGCGTATATCGGTGAGCGGAAGAAGGCGCGTTCCTGGCTGGCCAGAGCGCTGGCGATCGATCCGGACGACTTCGTGACGCAGTACAACGCCGCTTGCATGTATTCCGTGCTCGGGGAAGTGGAGGAAGCGGTGCGGTACCTGGAAAGAGCCGTCGGAGGAAGCGTGAGTCAGAACGTACTGGAACGAATCCGTCACGAAGTCATTTCGACGCCATTCGCGATCACCCGCGGTTCGTGCAGCTTCTTAGTTCACTTGCCTTGTGACGCCACGACGATTCGATCGGGAGTCTTCATCGGTCCGTTCTTGCCGCCGCGCCTGGGCCTTGCACTGGCGGGCTGCCGGCCTTGCCTGCCGCCGGTGGTGTTTTCCCCCACATTTTGCTGCCGCTGCTTGTGCTGCTCACCTGGCCGCTCGCCATGGGCAAGTATTTCGCCCCGGCATCGTCTCTGCAGGGTTTGCTTCGTCGGCAAAGGACATCGCCAGCGGCCTCACAGCTGCGGTCGATCGCGGCCGAATCGGGATTGATGCTGGCCGACGCGCTGGCCGGCGGCCGCTTCACCCTGTTGATGCCTGCCGGCATTATTGCCGGCGCCGGCGACCGGTTGTTCGATGCGAAAGCCGAGGCTCTTAGACTACAATAGGAGATTCCTGGTTCCTTTGTCGATATCATCCCGCAGGCCGGCCACATGGTCCACCACACCGCACCGCTAGCTGTTCTCGCCATGGTGGACAGGGTCGCTGCCGCGGCCAGCATGAAGTAGGCCGGCACTGGCGCGATCCCGAAGAAGTGGAATCGCGATTTTCGGAAAAGATCATGCTCAAAAGCAATAGGTAGAACCCCGTCCCGACTCTATCGGGTGGCGAATCCGATGATTTACTTCACGGCGGCACGCACTTCAGCGAACCGCATCCTGTGCATCCATCCGCGCCGGTTCGGCTAACATCGACGTCGAGGTCCCGTATCTTGGGGATTTGGCCAGGGGAACGGCCCCAATTCCGTGTTCGGCTTCTGCCTCTCTTTGTGGCTGCCAGCATCTAGTCGTCTGCAAATCGAGGCCACGGACTGACAAGCACCCCCGCACTACAAGGAGCTGGCGGTCGGAGAACAAATGTAGACATGTCGCACCATCCTTGCGGGTACGGCTTGCGATGCATACTGACGGTCGAGGGCTTAATGTAACCAAATCAACGGCTCGGCGTTTCGGTCAGCGCCGTTGCAATGAGCGAAGCCATAACCTCTGTCACGAGCATAGACTGGCGATTTCATGAATCGCAATTTTCTGGTGATCGAACCTGAGGAAGGCATTGCCGTGCTCAAGGGGCTTGCCTCCTCGGCGCGGATCTCGATGCTGAAACTGCTGCATGAGAAGGGGCCGATGAATGTCAACGAAATCGCCGCCGTGCTGTCGCTTCCGCAGTCGACCGTCTCGACCAACATCCAGGTGCTGGAGGATGCGGGGCTGATCCGCACCGAGAGAGCGAAGAAAGGCAACCGGAAAATCTGCTATCCGACCGCCGAAAAAGTGCTCGTCGTGTTCAAGAGCGAATATCGTGCGGTCAAGAACGACGCGATCGAAGTGTCGATGCCGATCGGGCTTTACACCGG